>NZ_JAGQDB010000047.1:0-18951 GCF_024346495.1 Cyanobium sp. A1C-AMD
ATTCGAGGCGGGATGCAGGCGGTGATGCACGACATCACGACACTGCTTGAGATGGCAGGGCGACAACCGAAATCAGCAACTTGCTGAGACTTTGAATCAGCCCTGGGTCTGGACGAATCAGACCCTTTGAAAACTCTTGAGAAGCGGAGAGGGTGGGATTCGAACCCACGGAAGGTTTCCCTTCAAACGATTTCGAGTCGTTCGCTTTCGACCACTCAGCCACCTCTCCAAAGACCCGCTGGGCCAAATCCATAGTAAGGATCGGTCAGCCGAGGGCGGCCTGCAGGTATCCACTGGGACCGCTGGCCGCCCAGGCCGCGGGCAAGCCCGCCGGGATAGCGCCACTGAGCCACAGCCGCTTGGCGCCAAGCTCCTTGAGGTGGCGGCGCTCGCGGGCGTAGGGCGTAAAACCCAGCCAGACGCCATCAATTCGGCCGCGCAGCACGCTTGGCTCTGAGCCATCGGCGGCCAGCTGCCGCCAGGCCCAGAGCGCCTGGCGGTCGGGCAACAGCAGCCAACGCCAACGGCCCAGCTGCAGCTGGATGGCCCGGCTCTCGATCGCCACCGGTGCGGCGCTCAGCCCAGGGCTAGCGAGCCTTTGACCAGGCTGAAACGGCAGGCTTCCATCGGCACTGGCCATCACCAGGCCCGCCTGCCCCTGCCAGCAGTGCGGCTGCTCGGGCGCCAGCGGATCTAGCAGTAGGGCCCAGTCGTAGCGCTGCACCCCCAGGCCCCGGGCCAGCTGGCTGGCCTGGCTGCAACTGAAGCCATCACCAGAACTGCTCACCAGCACCGCCCGGCCCTGGTGCCGCGCCACCAGCAGATCCAGCCGCCCCTGGTGCACCAGCAACAACTGGTCGGCGCTGAGCAAGCTGAACTGCACCGCCACCACCAGCGCAAACAGGGCACCACCCAACAGGCGCCAGCGCCGGGCCAGGGCAGGCCAGGCCAGCGCCAGCAGCGCCACAGTGAAAAGCAGCACCAGGCCCGGGGCGGGGCGTCCCAATTGCCACTGGGCCATGGGCAGCGCCGCAAACACCTTGACCACCGCCACCAACACACTGGTAAGCCAGGCCACGGGCGCGGTGGCCAGCGGTAGCAGCGGCGGCAGTATCACCGCCAAGCAGGCCAGGGCCATCGCCCCGAGGGTGAGGGGGGTGAGCAGGGGTGCCACCACCAAATTGGCTGGCACCGCATAGAGGGGCACCACGCCGAAGTGCAGCAGCTGCAGCGGCAGGGTGTAGAGCGAGGCCGCCAGCGGCACCGCCGTGGCCACGGCCAACCAACCCGGCAGCCAGCGGCGCAGGCCCAGCTCCAGCGGCCGGGCCGACACCACCAGCGCAGCAGTCGCCACAACGCTCAGCTGGAAGCCCACATCGAGCAGCCAGTCGGGCCGCGCCAGCAGCAACACCAGGGCGCTGGCGGCCAGGATCCCCAAGGGCCTGCCGCGATAGCCGCACTCCACCACCCCCAGGGCCAGGGCCCCCATCAGCACTGCCCTGAGAACGGAAGGCTGGGGGCCTGCCAACAGCACAAATAGGCCCATCGCCGCCGCCGCCAAAGTGAGCCGCCCCAGCCGCGGCAAGCGCTTGCCCAGGGGCAGCACCACGCCCAGCAGCACCGACAAATGGAAGCCGGAAGCCGCCAGGGCATGGGATAGCCCCGCTGCCCGAAAGGCATCGCGCAGCTCCGCCGGCACGGGCACCACGGCGCTACCGAGCACCAGGGCAGCCAGCACGCTGCCGTTGTTTGGGCCGGCATGCTGCACCAGCGCCTGGGCCATGCGGCGGCGCAGGTCTGCCACCGGCGTTGCCGCACGCTGCAGCACCGCAAAATCCTGCACCTGCAGCTGGCTGAAGCTTCCCTGGCGCACCAGTCGCTCTGCCGGTGCGGCCAGCAGGGGATGGGGCGACACCTGGGGGCGCCGCAGGCGTCCCTGCACCTGCAGGCGCCAACCCTGCTGCAGCTCCGGGCACTGGCCGAAGCGCAGTTCGGTGCGGCCCACGGGCAGCTGCAGCAGGGCCCGGCAGGCCCCACCACCGCCGCTGGGCACCGGACCACCGCTGGGCACTGGATCACTGAGCAGAACACCCCGCAGCGTCAGCTCCAGTGGGCCACCGGCTGCCTCGAGTTGAAGCACTGGATCGCCGGCTGCCGGCTGGGGCGGCGTGAACGCCAGCCAGCCCACCCGCAGCAGCAGCAGGGCCAAAAGCAGGCCCCACACAAGCGGCTTAAGGCGCGGCCCGGCTGCGCCGTCAGTGTTCGCCCAACCCCCACAACAGGCCACTGGCCACTCCGCATGAACCCAGCCAGGGTTCCCACGCGGGCTGGGTTAGAGGCGAGGAATCTGCAGCAACAGCTCGCAGAGCTCCCGGCTCGGCATCTCCTGGCCCAAAAGCGGTGCCACCAGCTTGGCCACCGGGCGCAGGCGACAGGGCCACACTGCCCGCTCACTTAAGCGCCCCAACTGGAAGCTGCCGCCGGCCAGCACCACCACCAGCAAGCTGCGCTGCAGCAGCCTCTTCACGCCGCCACGGGGCGTTTGGCCTCAGCGAGCAGCGGAAAACCGAGGGCTTCCCTTTCGGCCAGCCAGGCCTCCGCCACCTGACGGGCCAGGGTGCGGATGCGGCCGATCGTGGCGGTGCGCTCCGTGACCGAGATCACGCCGCGGGCCTCCAGCAGGTTGAAGGTGTGGCTGCACTTGAGCACGAAATCCAGGGCTGGAGCGGGTAGCTGCTTGGCCACCAGATCTGCCGCCTCCGCCTCATAGATGGCAAACAGCTGCTGAAGCCGCTCGGGGTTGGAGGCTTCGAAGTTGTAGGCGCAGTGGCCCTTCTCAAACGGCAGCCAGATGTCGCCGTAGGAGCGATTGCCATCCCAGCTCAGATCCCAGATGCTCTCCACATCCTGGAGATACATGGCCAGGCGCTCCAGCCCGTAGGTGATTTCAATCGACACCGGACGGCAATCGAGGCCGCCGCACTGCTGGAAATAGGTGAACTGGGTGACCTCCATGCCATCGAGCCAAACCTCCCAGCCCACACCCCAGGCGCCCAGCGTCGGCGATTCCCAGTTGTCTTCAACAAAGCGAATGTCGTGCTCCCGGGCGCGGATGCCCAGCGCTTCCAGCGAGGCCAGATAGGTCTCCTGGATGCCATCGGGGCTGGGCTTGATCAGCACCTGATATTGGAAATAGTGCTGGGCCCGGTTGGGGTTGTCGCCGTAGCGGCCATCGGTGGGGCGGCGACAGGGCTCGGGGTAGGCCACGGCCCAGGGCTCGGGCCCGATCGCCCGCAGCACCGTGTGGGGGCTCATCGTGCCGGCGCCCTTCTCGGTGTCGTAGGGCTGCAGGATCAGACAGCCCTGGTCGGCCCAGAAGCGGTTCAGGGTGCTGATGATGTCCTGGAAGTTCACGCTGGTGTGCTGGATCGCGGTCCCATTCTCGGTACCGGCAGCCCCTCAGGCCACCAGCTCCAGCAAACCCATCAGGCCGCCAGCCAGGGGCCGATGCCTCACTTCGCTGAAGCCCGCCCGCCGCGCCAGCTGCTGCTGCTCGTAGCCGGTGGGAAACCGCTGCAGGCTCTCCTCCAGGTAGGCGTAGTGCTCGGGAATGCCGAACCGCTCGGCGGTGGGCACCACCAACCGGCGTAGATAAAAGCTCTGGAAGCTCTCTACCGCCCCAGAGGTGCGATTGAAATCAAGCACTGCGGCGCGGCCGCCGTCGCGCAACAGCCGCCGCAACTCCAGCAGGCCTGCCCCTGGATCAGCGAGGTTGCGCAGCCCGTAGGCGATCACGGCCCCATCGCAACTAGCGCTCGCCAAGCCAGTGGCCAGGGCATCCCCCTGCTGCCAGCTCACCACTAGCCAGGGCTGGGCGGCTGCCCGCCGGGCCGCCACAGCCAGGGGGGCAGCGGCCGCATCTATGCCGAGCACGCTTCCACCCGGCCGCACCCGGGAAGCCAGCACTAGGGCCAGATCGCCGGTGCCGCAACAAAGATCTAAAAGATGCTGGCCAGGCTGGGGCTGCAACCAAGCAATCGCCTGACGTTTCCAGAGGCGATGCAGGCCAAAACTGAGCAGGTCGTTGAGCTGGTCGTAGCGGGGCGCTATCTGCTCGAAAAGCTCCTGAACCCCCTGTGGATCTCCGGGCCTAAAGCTGGCCATCCCAAGGCAACACAATCGAATCGAGACTGATGCCCGCATCCACAGCAGGCAGCAAGCTGGGGCTGGTGAAGGTGAGCACCATCACGGTGGCCAGGCCAACTGCAGCTGAGCACACCATGCAGCCAGCCAGCATCAGCGAAAATTCCCGGCGATCACTGGCGGCCTGCATCAGCTGCAGCGCCCAAGCAATCAAAGTCACCACAGCCGCCACCATGCCGAGAGCAATTGCGGTGGAGGCGGTAGAGGGCAGTACGGGAAGGGCGGAAAACAAGTGCTGGCCGAACCAAGTGAAGGTCTTTAAGCAATGTAACGAGCCTTAACAACTCAATGCGAGGGGCCGGATCGGCAAACCACGACGCAGCAGCTCAGTCTTGATTTGCTCAACACTGAGAATGCCATCGTGCAGCAAGGAGGCCAAGAGGGCTGCTGAGGCATGGCCACCCGCCGGACCGGGGTCGAGGGCCTCAGCGAGGTGGTCGATGCAGCCGGCACCGCCGGAGGCGATCACTGGCACCTGCAGCGCATCGGCCACGGCGCGGGTGAGCTCCAGGGCGTAGCCCGCCTGGGTGCCATCACCATCCATGGAGGTGAGCAGGATCTCGCCAGCTCCGAGGGCCACCACCTGCCGGGCCCAGTCCACCGCATCGAGGCCCGTGTTCTCGCGGCCACCTTTGACGTACACATCCCAGCCCCCGCCAGCGCGGGCCCGGGCATCGATCGCCACCACGATGCATTGGCAACCAAAGCGCTCGGCGCCGCGGGCCACCAGCTCGGGATCGCGCACGGCTGATGAGTTGAGGCTCACCTTGTCGGCGCCGGCGCGCAGCAGGGCGGTGATGCCCTCAACGCTGCTGATGCCACCGCCCACGGTGAAGGGAATGGTGACCGCCTCAGCGGTGCGTTGCACCAACTCCACCAGGGTGCCGCGGCCCTGATGGCTGGCGGCGATGTCGAGGAAAACCAGCTCATCGGCCCCAGCGGCGCTGTAGCGACAGGCCAGCTCGACCGGGTCACCGGCATCGCGCAGCCCAACAAAATTCACCCCTTTCACCACCCGGCCATCGGCCACGTCGAGACAGGGAATGATCCGCTTGGCAACCATGGACTCGAGCTCCGTAGGACACTGTTAAGGTTGCGCAACTTTCCAGTCGCGCCGGCCATGTCCCAGGCTGCCACCATCAACATCGGCTCGAAGGTGCGGATCACCCGGGTTCGGGATCGCATCTCGAGCAAGATGGTTGATTCCTTAAAGGCAGACTCCAGCGGCACCGTGACCGGCTTCCGCACGGTGGATGGCAAGGGCATCGGCGTGGTGGTTGAACTGAGCGATGGTGAAGTCGCCTGGTTCTTTGACGACGAACTCACCCTCGCCTGAGGCCTAGGCCGTTGAGCAACAGCCCCAATCCCGAAGCGGCCAGCGGCGGCGGCGCCCGTCAGCTGCTCGGCATGAAGGGTGCCAGCGGCACCAGCAGCATCTGGAAAATCCGGCTGCAGCTGATGAAGCCGGTCACCTGGATACCCCTGATTTGGGGTGTGCTGTGCGGTGCTGCCGCCTCAGGCAATTTCCACTGGAGCATCAGCGAGGTGGGCGCCTCGATCGCCTGCATGCTGATGAGCGGGCCCCTGCTGGCCGGCTACACCCAAACGATCAACGACTACTACGACCGCGAAATCGACGCGATCAACGAGCCTTACCGGCCAATTCCTTCAGGAGCGATTCCTTTAGGCCAGGTGAAGGCCCAGATCTGGATCCTGCTGCTAGCAGGGCTAGGAGTGGCCTACGGCCTTGATCTCTGGGCCGGTCACACCACCCCGGTGCTGCTGCTGCTTGCCCTGGGCGGCTCCTTTGTGAGCTTCATCTATTCAGCTCCACCGCTGAAGCTCAAGCAAAACGGTTGGCTGGGCAACTACGCCCTTGGCGCCAGCTACATCGCCCTGCCCTGGTGGGCAGGCCAGGCACTTTTTGGCCAGCTCACCTGGACCACCGCCCTGCTCACCCTGGCCTACTCCTTAGCCGGCCTAGGCATCGCCGTGGTCAACGACTTCAAGAGCGTCGAGGGCGACCGAGCCATGGGCCTGCAATCCCTGCCGGTGGCTTTCGGTATCGAGAAAGCCAGCTGGATCAGCGCCGGCATGATCGATGTGTTTCAGCTGGCGATGGTGGCCGTGCTGATCGCCATCGGCCAACACTTCGCGTCGGTGTTGTTGGTGCTGCTGATCATTCCCCAGATCACCTTCCAGGACATCTGGCTGCTGCGTGATCCAGTTGCCTTCGATGTCAAATACCAGGCAAGCGCCCAACCATTTCTGGTGCTCGGCATGCTCGTGACCGCCCTGGCAATCGGCCACAGCTCCCTCGTTAGCTGAGGTGAACCGCCAGCGCCCCGCCACCGGCAAAGCTCCCCAGCCCCGCCGCACCAACCTAGTGGGAGTAGGGCTGCTTGCCGCCCTGATTGGCGGCGGCGTTGCCTGCGGCCAGGCGGCGCTAGTGGCGGGCTTTGACAGCCTGCTGCCCGACGCCCGCGGCATCAACCACTTCAACCGCCCAGGCACCCTCACCATCCTCTCGGCCGATGGCCAGGTGGTGCACAAGATCGGGCCGGTTACTCGCGAAAAGCTGACGCCCGAAACGATGCCGGCGTTGGTGCAGCAGGCTTTTATCGCCGCGGAAGACCGGCGCTTCTATCAGCACGACGGCATTGACCCGGTGGGGATCGGCCGGGCCATGGTGCGCAACCTGCGCAAGGGCTCGGTGGAGGAGGGGGCCAGCACGATCACCCAGCAGCTGGCCCGCACCGTATTTCTGAGCCAGGATCGCACCCTGATTCGCAAGCTCAAGGAGGCCGCCCTGGCCGGCAAGCTCGAGCGCCAGCTCAGCAAACCGCAGATCCTCACCGAATACCTCAACGTTGTTTATCTCGGCTCGAGCGCCTACGGCGTTGCCGACGCGGCCTGGGTGTATTTCACAAAAACCCCCGACCAGCTAACCCTCCCGGAAGCCGCCCTGATCGCAGGGCTGCCACCAGCTCCCTCGGTTTATTCGCCTCTTGTGAATCCCGACCTGGCCCTGGAGCGGCGGGCCGTGGTGCTGCGCCGCATGGTGGAGGCGGGCTTCATCAGCGTCAGTGAGCAACAGCAGGCTGAAGCGGCACCGCTGCAACTCAAACCAGCTGAACCCAAATACTGGGACAGCCGAGCCCCCTACTTCAGCGGCTGGGTGCAGCAGGAACTGCCCAAAGTGCTCAGCCCCGAGCAGCTCGAGGTGGGTGGTTTGACAGTGCGCAGCAGCGTCAATTTGGCCTGGCAGGAGAAGGCGCAGTCGGCGGTGAACACCTATGCCACCGGCAGCATGCAGGGCGCTCTGGTGGCGATGGAGCCCGGCACCGGCCTGGTGCGGGCGATGGTGGGTGGCACCGACTTCAAGGACAGCCAGTTCAATCGGGCAGCCCAGGCCCTGCGCTCGCCCGGCTCCACCTTCAAGTTGTTTGTCTATCTCACGGCCCTGCAGCGGGGGATGCTGCCAGAGCGAATATTCCGCGATTCGGCCCGCTGCTTCGCCGGCTACTGCCCCAAGAATTTCGGCAACCGCTACTTCGGTTCGGTGTCGATGGTGATGGCGCTGCAGAACTCGCTCAACACGGTGGCGGTGGGACTGCTGCAGGAGCTGGGCTTCGACAAGGTGATTGAAACGGCCAAGAACCTCGGCATCACCCGCGAGCTGGGGCGCTTCTACCCCCTAGCCCTTGGCGCTACCGAGCAAACCGTGGTGGACATGACCGCCGCCTACGCCGCCATCAATAACGGTGGTATCTACGTGAAACCAACACCGTTTGTGGAGATCCTCGGCCCCGATGGCGAGCTGCTTTGGAGCCGCCGGGTAGATGGCGATCAAGGGCGCCGGGCCGTCAGTAGCGACATTGCTGCCCTGATGCTGTGGATGCTGGAGCAGGCGGTGCGGTCGGGCCCGGGCGGCGGCGCGGCCCTGCCAGACCGGCCGGTGGCCGGCAAAACGGGCACCTCAGAGGGGGGCCGCGACCTGTGGTTTATCGGCTCGATTCCCCAGCTCACCACTGGGGTGTGGCTGGGCTACGACGACAGCCGCACCACCAGGGACACCAGCGTGGTGGCCACCTACGCCTGGCGGGCCTTTATGGCGCCGATCAGCAAGGACCTACCAGTGCGCCAGTTTCCGCCCAAGCCGCAGCTAGAGGACACCTACCGGCGCGATAAGAAGCAAGCTGAGCGCCGCCGTGAACCGGCAGCCAGCCCAGAAAGCTGGCGTGAGCCGGAGCCCCAGCCTTTGGAGCTTGATCCCACCCCCAGCCTCAACGAGCAGCCCTACACACCAGCCGTACCGGCCAGCCCTGCCGCGCCCCAGCCGCAAACATCGAGCACCCCTGCTGCCCCTAGCCCGGCGCCCGCCCCACCACCACCGCTGGAAGCCCCGCCACCCCCGGTAGTGGCGCCACCACCACCCCCTTAGGACTGCAGCCGGGCGGCAAAAAAGCCGTCGCCACCACTGGCGGCTGGCCAGCGCTGCCAGCTCTGCTGCAGCTGCCAGCCAGGGTGATCGGCAAGGAAACGAGCGAGCAGCTGGCCATTTTCAGCCGGATGCACGGTGCAGGTGGCATACACCAGCTGGCCGCCCGGCTTGAGCAGGGGCAGCAGGGATTCCAGCAGGGCCCGCTGCAGGGGCACCAACTCGGTGATCGTTTCGGGGCTGATCCGCCAGCGGGCATCGGCGTGGCGGGCCAGGGTGCCGAGGCCCGAACAGGGGGCATCCAGCAGGATGCGATCAAACCAGCCGAGCCACTCAGGCTTCTCAGCCGCCAGGGCGGTGGCATCGGCGGCCAGGGTGTGGATGCACTGCAGGCCAAGGCGGGCGGCATTGACGCCCACCCGGCGCAGGCGCCCCTCGGAGCGATCCACGGCCCACACCTCACCCTCGTTGCCCATCAGCTCAGCGAGATGGGTGCTCTTGCCACCGGGGGCGGCGCAGGCATCGAGGATCCGCTCGCCGGGCTGGGGATCGAGCAGCAGACCCACAGCCTGGGCAGAGCGGTCTTGCACGCACCAGTGCCCCTCGGCGTAGCCGGGCAGGGCGCGCAACTCACCGCTGCGGCCCAGCAGCGTAAGACCCCCGGGCAGATCCGGCAGGGGGGCCGCCTCGATCCCGGCAGCAGTGAAGGCCTCCAAAGCAGCAGCGGGGGTGGTGCGCAGCAGGTTGAGGCGCAGGTCGAGGGCGGGGGGTTGGTTGCAGGCCAGACCGAAGGCCTCGGGGTCAGGCCACTGCAACGCAATCTCAGCGAGCCAGGCGGGCAGGGAATGGCGCAGGCCATAGCTGGCGGCGGGGTCACTGGGCAGGGGGCCCAAACCATCCCAGGGCTCAGGCCCGGCCTCCGCGCGCCGGCGCCCGCAAGCCCTTAGTAGGCCATTGGCCACCGGCGCCAGCCGGCCGAGTTTGCCCCGTTTCGCCAGCTCCACGGTGGTGCTCACCGCCGCAGAGGCCGGCACCCGGCTGCTGAACAGCAGCTGGTAGAGCCCCAGGTGCAGCAGCCAGCGCAACTTGGGCGGCTGGCGGGCGGCGGGAACCTTGCCGAGGGCATCGAGCCAGGCATCGAGCAGGCGCCGCTGGCGGATGGTGCCGTAGGCAAGTTCGGTGGCTAGGGCCCGGTCGGCGCCCTCAAGGGGATGGCGCTGCAGCTCCCGCTCGAGCGCCACATCGGCGTATGCGCCAGCGCCCACCGCCAGCAACACCTGCCAGGCAAGCTGGCGCGGCGCCAGGCCAATCGCGGGAGTTTCGGCTGGGGGGGCGAGTGCCAGGGAGTGGGACAGCGGAGGGCAAGGCTCCACAACTAGCGCGCAGGGGTGTGACGGGCTGGGGAGGTGGATGTTTTTTGCTAGTTAGCTAAGGAGAACTAATTGATAAACACACCATCTCCATCCCCAGCTCCAGTTCCAGCCCGCCAACGGTGCTGGGCCAGGGGAAGCTGGCCGGCTGCATCTACGGGGATGCCTTCAGCGAGCAGCAGCTCACGCTGGATCCAGTCGCTGCCTTCACGGCTGGGGTTGAAGCTGATCTGGCCGCGGGCATTCACCACCCGCTGCCAGGGAATGGGCGACGGCAACGGCAGCCGCCGCAGGGCCCAGCCCACCTGGCGGGCGGCGCCCCACACCCCAACCAGCTCAGCGATCTGGCCGTAGGTGGCCAACTTTCCGCAAGGGATCTGGGCCACGACGGCGTAAACCCGCTGATCAAAGGTGGGAGCGGGAGCTTGCATCGAGCGCCGGGCGGGAGGAAGCAAAGCTGGCTTGAGCTTGGGCAACCGAATGTTGAACCCAGCCTAAAAACAAAAAAGTGACTGCCGAAGGCCTATTTGTCATGCGATTGACTTGTCATTGGGGAGACTGGGCATTCGGGAGACTTGTCATTCGGGAGATGCCCGTGATTCCGCACCTCAACTAAGCCCGACGCCATGCCCCTACTGCCCCGCCGCTTTGAGCGGCTCAAGGCCGTGCTCGATCGCCGCATGGGCGATCTCACCGTGGTGCTTGAGCACGTGGACAAGCCCCACAACCTCTCGGCGATCCTGCGCAGCTGCGATGCAGTAGGGGTGCTGGAGGCCCATGTAGTGAGCCTGGCGGGCCGCACGCCCACCTTCAATTGCACCTCTAAGGGCAGTGAAAAGTGGGTGCCGCTGCATCGCCATAGCGACGGCGCCAGCGTGGCCCTGCTGCGCCAACTCAAGGACCAGGGCTTTCGGCTCTATGGCACCCACCTGTCGGTGGAAGCGGTGGACTACCGCCAGTGCGACTTCACCGGCCCCAGCGCCCTGGTGCTGGGTGCCGAGAAGTGGGGATTAAGCGCTGAAGCGGCGGCATTGGTAGATCAGCCGATCGTGATCCCGATGCACGGCATGGTGCAGTCGCTGAATGTGAGCGTGGCCTGCGCCACCTTGCTGTTTGAGGTGCTGCGTCAGCGGCAGGTGGCCGGGGTGCTGCCCAGCCACGGCGAAGGGGTGCCGACGGGGCGCTACGACAACCTGCTGTTTGAGTGGGCCTATCCGGAGGTGGCGGCCTGGTGCCAGCGCGAAGGCCGCCCATATCCAAGCCTTGATGCCGAGGGGGCCATCAGCGAAACCCTGCCCCGTACGATCAAGCTGCGCTACTAATGCTCGGCTACTGATATCTGCGGGCACTGGGCAGCCACAGGGCCAAGCCGAGGCCCAGCAGCTCCAGGAAAATCTGGCGGCCGCCGAGCAGCACCACCGCCAGGGCAACGGCAGCGAGAAACTTCTGGAACAGGCTCCAAACGTCGTCGTCATTGGCGTTGCCGCTGCACCAAAGCGCCGCCGCGGCAGAGAGCAGAAGCAGATCCAACCACCAGGGCACTGGCTATCCAAAGGGTGAAGGGGTGCTTCCATTGTGGGGTGAACCTCGCAGGCCGTGTCCCCTAGCCCAGCCAGCTTGCAGATTCCGGCTTCGATCGGAGAGGTGGTCGACAAGATCACGATCCTGGAGCTCAAGGCCGCTCGGCTCAGCGGCGAGCGGCTGGCGAACGTGGAGCTGGAGCGGCAGCTGCTGCTGGGTTGCCTGGAGGCAGCGGGCCTGGCGGTGGCAGAAGACCTGTTTGACACCCTGCGCCAGATCAACGCCAAGCTCTGGGCCATCGAAGACGACATCCGCGCCCTTGAGGCCAAGCAGGACTTCGGCAACGCTTTCGTCGCCCTGGCGCGGGCCGTTTATTTCACCAATGACGAACGGGCCGCGGTGAAACGCGCCATCAACGAGCGCCACGGCTCAGCGATTGTGGAGGAGAAGCTTTACGCCAGCTACGGCGATGGAACCCAAGCGAGCAAACGCCTAGATCCCGTGCAAAATGGCTAGCAAAACTCCATTTTGGCTGCGTATATGGCGGCAGTGCGGCGATTTTTGCAGCCACCTCCTGGCAGCTTCTTTCTTTTTGGCCCCCGCGGCACCGGCAAGTCGACCTGGCTGGCACAGGTGTTTCCCGAAGCCCTGCGGCTGGATCTGCTGGCACCGGATGTACTGAGGGCCTACCAGGCCCGGCCGGAGCGGCTGGCCGAATTAATCGCTGCCGCTGGCAAGACAGCGCACACGGTGGTGATCGACGAAATCCAAAAAGCCCCCCAGTTGCTCGATGTGGTGCATGCCCTGGTGGAGCAGCGGCGTGATCTGCGTTTTGTGCTCACCGGTTCGAGTGCTCGCAAGCTGCGCCACGGGGCTGCCAACCTGCTCGGCGGGCGGCTGGTGGCAGTGCACATGGGGCCCTTCATGGCTGCTGAGCTCGGCCAGGATTTTGATCTGATGCGGGCCCAATCCAATGGACTAGTGCCCCTCGTGTGGCAGGCAGTGGATCCCCAGGCAACCCTGGCGGCCTATGCCTCGCTGTATCTGCAGGAAGAGGTGCAGGCAGAAGCCCTGGTGCGTCAGATCGGGGATTTCGCAAGGTTTCTAGAGGTGATTAGCTTTTCGCAGGGCTCATTACTAAACCTGGCAAACCTGGCCCGGGAAACCGAGATACCCCGCAAAAGGGCCGAAAGCTATCTGGGAATTCTTGAGGATCTGTTGATCAGCTTTCGACTACCGGTGTTTCAACGGCGTGCCCAGCGGCAGCTGGTGCAGCACCAGAAGTTTTTCTGCTTCGATGCCGGAGTTTTTCGCTCCCTCAGGCCCCGCGGCCCGCTTGATGCACCGGAGGAAATTGGCGGCATCGCTCTGGAATCTCTGGTGGCACAGCACCTGCGGGCGCTCTGCCAGCTGCGGCCAGGAGGGGCCCAACTCAGCTTCTGGCGCACCCGATTTGGATTGGAGGTGGATTTCGTTGTGTATGGCCCAGACCTGTTTATGGCAATCGAGGTGAAACACAGCAGGCGCATCGATCGGAGCGACCTCAAGGCGCTGCGGGCCTTCGGCGAGGACTACCCGGAAGCAGAGCGCTTGCTGCTCTCCTTTTGCCCAGAACCGCTGCTGATCGATGGCATCCGCTGTGAACCGCTGGAAGCCTGGCTTAGGCAGCTGCGCCCCTGAAGGAGCCAGGCTTCTGCTCTGGGCTTTCAAGATCTGGGCTTCAGGATCCAGTACGCTGAGCGCTGCCACCGCTGAGCCAGGTCTCGAGGCCCTCGCCTAAAAACGACAGCCCCAGCACCAGCACAAACATGGCCAGGCCCGGGTAGAGGGCGGTCCACCAGATGCCTGTGGGCACGGCGGTGAGGGCCTGCTGCAGGTCGCCACCCCATTCGGGGATGGTTTCGGGCAGGCCCAGGCCAAGAAAGCCGAGGCCACCGAGCACCAGCACGGCATCGGCGGCGTTGAGGGTGAGCAGCACCGGCACCGAGGTGATCACGTTGCGCAGCAGGTAGCGGCGCAGGATCCAGATCGGGCCGGCGCCAAGCGACTGGGCCGCCTCCACAAACAACTCGGCCTTCACCTGGGCGGTTTGGTTGCGCACCACTCGGAAGTATTGGGGGATGTAGACGACGCAAAGGGCGGCGGCGGCATTGGGCAGGCCCCGGCCCAGCAGGAAGGCCAGCACAACCGAGAGCAGTAGCACCGGCAGGGTGTAGAGGGTGTCCATCAGCAGCACCAGCACCCGATCCACCCAGCCGCCCAGGTAGCCGCTCACCATGCCCAGCGGCACACCGATCAGCAGGGCGATCACCAGGGCCAGCAGCACCACCTGCAGGGCCACGCCACTGCCGGCAAGGGTGCGCACGCACACATCGCGGCCCAAACGATCGGTGCCGCACCAGTGGCTCAGCGAGGGCTGGGCATAGATCGGATTTTGCAAGCCGGAATTGGGATCGGCCAGCCAGCCGGCATGCACCAGCAGCGGCGTGAGCAGGGCCACCAGGGCGTAGGCCACCACGATCACCAACCCCCAGCGGGCCATGCGGGCCGAGAGGCTGGGGGCGCGGCGCAGCGATAGGAGCATGGCGCGACCTTACGCAGCTAGGCGGCGGGAGGCAACAGCCACAGATCCAATCCCTGGGGCTGAAAGCTGCGGAAATCACGATCGAAGCTGATCAAGCGCCAGCCGCCAACAATTGCCACGGCAGCCAGATAGGCATCCATCCAGCGCTTGGGGGCCACCTGATCGACAGCGGCCAACCTGACCCAGTGAGCCATTACCCCGGGCGGCTCCTCCACAAACGCCACCTGCCGAAGCGCTAACCACTGCTCCAGTGCAGCCATGGCATCGGCATTGGTAGCTCGTTCCACACCGCACGAGCGGAACACGGCAGCCGTGCTGGCTAGGCGCAGAAAGCTCTGCTGCGTGGCCCGACACCACAGCCATGGGTCTGCGGGTGTGGCAGCCAAGAGCTCCTGGCGAGCGCGCTGATGACAAGGATGGCCTTCAAAGGTGACGGCCAACCACACGTTGGTGTCAACCAGGGAAGCCGGCACGCTGCTGGTCCTCCGCCGCCAGGGTGGTGTACTCAAGCTCCAAAAGCTCCTGCAGCGAGGGAATTTGCGGCGCCACAGCGGAATCGCGGCGGAACACCGGCAGGCCATCGGCCGCCAACTCAAGTGGACTGCCTGGCCGGGTTGCTGGCTTGGCACCCACCTGGCTCAATCCCTGGCGAATGAACTCGGCGACCAGGTCTTTAAAGGGGCGACCTTCATGCAGGGCGCGCTGCCTGGCCTGACGCAGCAGCGTGTCTGGCAGATCGATGGTGGTTTTCACGTTGGACCACCTCAGCAACCAACGTAGCCAGCTTACTGGCATGCCAGCAACCATGCCCAGTTGACAATGCCCAGTTGACCATGCGAGCCGAAAGGCTTCCTTACCGAAAGGAGACCTCCGCCCTAGGTTGGGATACCAAGGCCATTGGTGAGAGGGTGATGGAGGTCGCAACCCTTACGGCCAAGGGGCAAGTGACCGTACCCAAGGCGGTGCGTGAAGCCCTGGGGCTCCGGCAAGGGGATCAACTCAGCTGGGAGTTGGAGGATGGCTCGGTCCGCGTGCGGGCAATTGCTCCGCTCGACCTGGCCTACCTACGAAGCCTCGATGCCAGCCTGCAGGAGTGGAGCAGCCCAGCGGATGAGGAAGCCTTCGCAGGGCTATGAAGCCGTTTGAACGTCATTCACTGGTTCTGGTGCCGTTCCCCTTCACGGATAGCGCCACCCAGAAGCGGCGCCCGGCGGTGGTGCTGTCTTCACCCGACTTCCAGCGCGCCTCAGGCCACGTGCTGCTGGCGATGGTGACGTCGGCCAAGCAATCCGCGTGGCCCCTGGATTGGACGATCCAGAACCACCAGGCCGCCGGCCTGCCCCAGCCCTGCCTGGTGCGCTTCAAGGTATTCACGCTGGATGAACGCCTGATCCTGAAGACCCTGGGACACCTGGCTCCGCCCGATCGCGATGGGGTCGCCGCCCAGCTGCACCAACTGGTGGACTGAGAACGACGCTGACGCTCGCGGCTAAGGTTGATGATTGATGCCTCACACCAGATGCGCACCACCCTGCGGCTGGATGACGACGTGCTCTCAGCAGCACGGGTGCTGGCTCGCGAACAGCGCCAACCCATCGGGAACGTGATCAGCGAATTGCTACGCCGCGCCCTAACCACCCCAGGGCCAGCAGATCCCGGCAGCCCGCCGCCGGAGCAGCGCAATGGGTTTCCGTTGCTGCCCCTGCAACCCAGCGGAGGCCCCGTGGATCTTGAGCTCGTCAACAGCCTGCGGGAGGACGGGGAGTGATCCCTGTTGCCCTGCTCGATGCCAACGTGCTGATTGCCTTAATCGACCCAAGGCATGTGCACCACGAGAGCTGCCACCGCTGGTTTTCCAGCCGGGGCGAAGCTCCCTGGGCCAGTTGTGTGATCACCCAGAACGCAGTCCTGCGCATCGTGGGACATCCCCGCTACCCGAATTCCCCGGGATCGCCGGCGGTGGTGAGCCGGATCCTGGAGGAGCTGGTTGGCCATCCGCAGCACCGGTTCTGGGCAGACGCCCCGAGCCTGCTGGGCCTTAGCCATGTCACCCCCCGGGCCCTGGTGGACTCGGGCCAGATCACCGACACCTATCTCCTAGCTCTGGCGGTGCAACAGGGAGGGGTGCTGGCCAGCCTGGACCAACGCCTCACCACCGTTGCCGTGGCAGGCGGGCAGGCCAGCCTCGAACTGATTGCCAAGGACACCGCAGGCTCATAGCCACCAATCCTGCCAATCGTTCGATCCAATCGCAGCATTGGCAGGACTCAACCCCAGGATTGGCAGGCCTTGCCCCTGATCGAACTGACCAGCAGCTGGGCGCCCCCTAACCTCTGCCAATGCCCAGTGCCCGCCTACTGATCGTCGACGACGACCCGGAGCTGCGGGTCTTTCTGCGCACCGAGCTGGAGATCGAGGGCTACGCCTGCACGGAGGCGGGCAGCGGCAAGCAGGCGCTGATGCAGCTGCGGGAGAGCCGCTGGGACCTGCTGCTGCTGGATTGGACCCTACCGGATTTCAGCGGTGTGGAGATCTGCAGGCGCTTGCGGGGCAGCGACGACCAGACCCCGGTGCTGATGCTCACCGCCCGCGATGACGTGCGCGAACGAGTGGAGGCGCTCGATGCCGGCGCCGACGACTACCTCACCAAGCCCTTTTCGATCGAGGAGCTGCTGGCCCGAGTGCGGGCACGGCTGCGCAGCGCCAGCAAAGCCAGCAGCGAGCCTGAGACACTGCAATTGGCGGATCTGCAGCTCACCCCAGCCAGCCGGGAGGTGAGTCGCGGCGCCGAAAGCATCAGCCTCACCGGCCGGGAATTTGAGCTGTTGCACCTACTACTGCGCCAGCCCAATCAGGTGCATAGCCGCCAAGAGATCCTCAACGCGGTGTGGGGCGAGCAATGGGTTGGCGACGACAACGTGCTCGATGTGTATATCCGGGCGCTGCGCCGCAAGCTGGAGCGAGAAGACCGGCCAACCCTGATTCAGACCGTCCGCGGCGTGGGCTTCATGCTGAAGGAGGGCCCCCCAAAGGCCTAGCCAGGGGCAGGTGCAGCTGAAAATCAGCGCCGCCGCCGGGGGCATCAGCCACCTGCACCGAGCCACCCATCGCCTCCATCAAAAGCCGCACCACGGCCAGGCCGATGCCACTGCCGCGGTTGCTGGAATTAATGGAGGCGCTGCCGCGGGCGAAACGTTCAAAGATCGCCTCGCGCTCGCCAGCTTCCACACCAGGGCCTTGGTCACACACATGCAGCACCAGGGAATTGCCCTGCTGATCGGCAGCAAGGCTGACCGGCAGCGGCGTGGGGCTGTAGTGGAGAGCATTTTCGATCAGGGCGGCCAGGCACTCCTGCAGCCGCTCCGGATCCCCCATCGCCACTGGCAGCTCCGCCGCTGGCGTGTCTAGGTGCAAGCGCCAGCCACTGCTGAAGACCAGCCGCTCATAGGCCTGCACTATGGCCTCATCAGCCAAGATCGGCTGCCGCCGCAACTGCAGGCGGCCGGAATCCTGGCGGGCCAGATCAAGCAGGTTGCTCACGAGGCTGCCCATGCGCATGGCCTCCTGCTCAATCAGCCGCAGGGAGGGGGCGCTGGCTTCCAAGCCCGGCTGGCGCAGCAGGCGCTGGGCGTGGCCAGAGATCAGGGTGATCGGCGTGCGCAGCTCATGGGCCACCCCATCTACAAACGATCGCTGCCGCTCCCAGGAAACCGTTAGGCGCTGCTGCAGGTCGTTGAAAGCAAGGGCGATGGGCTGCAGCTCCTCGGGCTGCTCGGCCACGGGGATCTGGTCGGAAGCCAACGGCGGCGCCTGGGTGGCGGAGAGCTGGGTGGTGAATTCCTGCAGAGGCTGCACCAGGCCGCGCTGCAACACCAGCCGCAACAGGCCACTGGTGAACAGACTGGAAACCCCGGCCGCCACCACCAGCAGCCAGAAGGCCAGGCGCTCCTGCTGCACTGAAGAAGTCACGTTTTGCTCCACCAACAGCTGCGCGCGACTGCCATCGGAGAGAGCCAGCGGCACCTGGCTCAACAGCCACTCCTGGCCGCCACGGCTCTCCAGCGCAGGCATCGCCATTGGCCCTGAAGCACGACTTCCCCAAGGCTGCAGCAGCTGGAGGCGCCAGCCCGGCAGCAGGGCGGCCTCCAGCAGGGGCTGGAGCTGGCGGCGTTCGCTGGCCCGGCTACTGAGCTCAGCGGCGAGTTGCTCAGCCAGCTGGCGGTGGGCTGCGTTGCGGTGCAGGCCGGCCAACTGCTGGTTGAAAAGCAGCAGCAGGCTGTAGCCGGCCAGCACCGCGAGCAGCGATGTGCTCTGTAGCCAAAGCCGCAGGAGCGAAATCCGCACAGTCCAGCGGGGCATGGCACGCCATTCAGGCAATCCTCAGATTCTGCTCAGTTTGCCTCTGTTGGCACAGCCGCAAAACAGCGCAATAGTTAAACCAGTAACCACCAAACGAGCTTTTCCATGACCTCCAGCCTCCAATCCAAGCTTCTGGCCCAACGCGCGATGTTCCAGCGTCTCCAAAGTTCTAAGAAACGCAGCAAACTTCAGGCCGGCTTCACGCTGGTGGAACTGCTGATCGTTGTGATCATCATTGGCATCCTGTCGGCCATCGCCATTCCTGCATTTCTGAACCAACAAGAAAAAGCCAGAGCAAAGGCAGCCGATTCAACCGTGATGAGCGCAGCACGAGCATGCGCCGCTCTTCAAATTGACACCGAACACCTTTTGTTCGCTGCACCAGCTGGTATTACTCCCGCCACTTGTGCCGCAACCGGGACCTTGCAAACCTATACATCTTTGGCTGCTAATTTTCCCGGCCTTACCACACA
>NZ_JAGQDB010000048.1:0-18774 GCF_024346495.1 Cyanobium sp. A1C-AMD
GGCAAATAAACAATGCATAGCCTATTTCCGTAAGAACTATGGTATCTGGGGGGCTTGACGAGGTTTTTGGCTGCTGTGGGTTGCGTGAGCTCTAGCGCTTAGGTTCAGGCTGGTTCCCATTTAGCTGGGGGGCCAAGTCCGGCTGCTGCGGATGTGGTGCATGCAGCCGGCGCTCTACTCTGAAAACCCTGTTTAACACCTCGCTGGGGTTCTGGAAAGTGGGTCGTTGTCATAGCGGGTGGCGCAGTATTTAAAAAATACTTCTAGGGCTATGAATGCACTGTAAAGAAATCCTTCGCTCCCGCTCAGGAATGATAATTTGACAAAGTAGAGATTCAGGAAGCGAGGAATAGCATGCATTAGGCCGATCAAAACGCCAACTTTTTTCCCGGATTCCCTCAATTTAATTACGGCGAGCTGTGAGTACTGCCCCAGCTTGAGCAGGCTTTGGTATACAGTTCTGCGTGAATAGTGAACAAGCTTTGTGTTAAAAGCTTAGCTCCTTTATTCCCCCTGAGGATTGCGCTCTTGTGAACTTGTCCCCCAAATTGGAGTATATCGTTAATTCTAAAAATCCTAGCTACTCCTTTTGTTTGGTGAGCACCGCGTAGGCGCGTGCCAAATGCGAATTCGTCCTATCGTATTAATCCTTGGTTTATCGCCCCGAGTTGGACGGCTTCCAGTATTTCTTTGGCAAGATTTTCGGGTATAATTTCATCGCAGTCAAGGAAGAATGCATGGTCGCCTCTACAATGCTGGAGTGCACGGTTGCGTTGCATGGCAAATCCATGCCAGTCGGGATAGTGCTGCGTTTCTGCCCCTGGTGATTTCGCGATTGCAAAGGTATTGTCGCTGCTGCCTGAATCAATGACAAGAATCTGTTCTGCAAAGTTTGCGGATTGAATGCACCTGCTAATCATGTCCGCCTCGTTGAGGGCGAGAACGGCGATGGTTGGGTTATTGGCTTTGTTTTCTTTGCCGATCATGCGTTGCCCCGTTGGTATTTTGAGCGAGAGCCATGGATTCGTGTTTTTATTTTGATCGGCAGCATATTTGAATTTGGCCTGTGATCTGGTTGGGTTCAAGCGGCTGGTTGTTGCTTGGGGGCTGCCGCTAAAAGCACAAGAAATACATTTGACGATCTCATCGGTCAAGTACTTGATGGTCAATCAGCGTTGGAGGTGGGAGAGGGCATCGCGCTTGGATTGTCGAGACAAAAGTTGAACGCGTAGAGTGTGAGTCTATGGCCAATTTGATGTTGTTTCCAGGGTCTCCCCGGGCTCGGGCGGAGGTTGAGAGCCTCCAGGCCTACAGCGCTCCGCTTGAGGGCCGCCGGGGCCTGCTTCGGCTTGACTTCAATGAGAACACCGTGGGGCCCAGTCCGCAGGTGGTGGAGGCAATCCGCGCCATCCCCCCCGATCAGTACGCCGTCTATCCCGAGTACGACGGCCTGCGGGAGGCGGTGGTTGCCAACCTCGCTGCAGCTGGCCTCGGCCAGCCGCTCACCCCAGAGCAGATCGGCCTCTTCAACGGCGTAGACGCCGCACTTCATGCCATTTTTCATGCCTATGGCGACCGGGGCGACACGCTGCTGACCACATCGCCCACCTTCGGCTACTACACCCCCTGCGCCCAGATGCAGGGAATGGCGATTGAGGCGATTCCCTACCTGCTGCCGGATTTTGGCTTCCCCCTGGAGGCGCTGCGCGGGGCACTACAGGGCTGCCCGCGCATCCTGCTGATCTGCAATCCAAACAACCCCACCGGCACCCGGCTGGCGCCGGAGCTGATCCTGGAGCTGGCGGCCTCGGCGCCTGGCACCCTCGTGGTGGTGGATGAGCTCTATGAGGCTTTCACTGGCGACAGCGTGCTGCCATCCGCCGATTTCGCTGCCACACCGAATTTGCTGGTGCTGCGCTCACTCGCTAAAACCGCAGGCCTGGCTGGTCTTCGCATCGGTTTTGCCATTGGGGCTGCGCCGGTGATTGATCGCATCGGGCGCGTCACGGGGCCCTACGACATCAACAGCTTCGCCGTGACTGCCGCCCATGCGGCCTTGGCGGACCAGGCCTATGTGGATACCTATGTGGCCGAGGTGATGCGGGCCCGCGACTGGATCGTTCAGAAACTCCAGGCGGCTGGGGTGCGCCACCACACCGCAGGTGGCAACTACCTGCTGATCTGGCCCGAGCACCCGGTTGAGGAGGTGGAGCAGAGGCTGCGGCAGGCGGGCATCCTGGTGCGCTCGATGGCGGCCAAACCTCTGATCGACGGCTCCTTGCGGGTGAGCATCGGCACCACCGAGCAGATGCAGCGTTTCTGGGCTGCCTATCTGCAGGCCGCTTAGCGCATTACCTCGATCACCATGCCATCGCCGAGCTTGCCCGGCAGGCTGAGGGTGCGGCCAGGTCGCTTCACCGGGGTGCCGGCCATGGCATCAAGGAAAGGTTGCACCGTGGTTTGGTCGCAGTCCTTGGGGGTTTTGCCGCTCACAAATTGCACCGGGATCACGCGGCGGGGCTGGAGCTCGCGCACCACTTCGGCGGCTTCGGCACCGGTGTACACCTTGGCGCCGCCACCCACGCCGATGATAAGTACGTCGGGACGACCCAACATCACCTTGTCGGCGGGGCTGAGCCGGGCCGCGGTGCCACCTAGGTGGGCGATGTCGAGGCCGCCCTGCTTCCAGCGCCACAGGGTTGATTGGCCGAAGCGGCGCCCACCAACACGGTCGTGGGGGCCGGCGATGCCTTCGATTGAAAGGCCACTCACCTTGAAGGAGCCTGGATCCACCAGCATCTTGCCCTTGGCCACCGGGGCACCCTCATCCAGTAGCCGGCTGCTGGCCAGGATCACCGTGGCACTCACCCGGGGTTCGGCCAGTCCGGCGGCACAGGCCACTGCTTTAAAGGGGTTAACCAGCACGCTGGCCCCACCGCCACTGATCAGCAAGGCGCTGTGGCCGTAGCTGGTGATCGTGACGCCGCTGCCAGCTAGGGCTGGGCCAGTTGCCAGCAATGCGGCGCCCAGGCCGAGCGAACTCAAGCTGAGAGCAGCGAAGGTGGGCAGAGGGCGCATGGAGAAGCGGCAATCGCTGTGAAGCTAACCCAACTGACCTGCTACGGCTGGCTGGCTGGCCAGGCGCAGGAAGTTGGCCAGCAGGGCGTGACCCTCTTGGGTGAGCACGCTTTCGGGGTGGAACTGCACTCCCTGAATGTGGGGGAAATCGCGGTGGCGCAGGCCCATGATCGTGCCGTCGTCGAGCCAGGCGGTGATTTCGAGGCAGTCGGGCAGCGTCTCGCGCTCGGCGATCAGGCTGTGGTAGCGGGTGGCGGTGAGCGGGTTGGGCAGCCCCTCAAACACTCCCTTGCCGCTGTGGTGCACCGGCGAGGTTTTGCCGTGCATCAGCTCCTTGGCCCGCACCACCTTGCCGCCGTACACCTGGGCGATCGACTGGTGGCCCAGGCAAACCCCCAGGGTGGGGATGGTGGGGCTGAGCTGTTGCAGGACCTCCAGGCAGACCCCCGACTGGTCGGGGTCGCCGGGACCCGGTGAAATCAGGATGGCGGCGGGGGCCAGGGCGCGGATCTGCTCCAGGGTCAGGGCGTCATTGCGCTCCACCCTCAGCTCAGCGGCAATCGGGTGCTCCGCCGCCAGCTCGCCCAGGTACTGCACCAGGTTGAAGGTGAAGCTGTCGTAGTTGTCGAGAACGAGAAGCATCGCCGCGCCAGGCCTGCCCCCATTCAAAGGCCCAGCCGGCTCAGCAGCGGCGGCACAAGCAGCAGCAGGGCGATCATTAGTGATGACAGGGCCGCCACCAGCACCGCAGCGGCGGCGCAGTCCTTGGCAATCCTGGCCAGGGGGTGGAACTGGCGGCCGATGGCCAGATCCACCACCGCTTCGGTGGCGGTGTTGAGCAACTCCAGCACCAGCACGGCCGCCACGGTGAGCACCAGCACGGCCAGTTGGGCCGTGGGTAGTTGCAGCCACAGCCCCAGGCCAAAGACCACCGCCCCGGTGATCACATGGATGCGGAAGTTGCGCTGGCTGGCAAAGCCATAGGCCAGGCCCTGGGCGGCATAACGAAAACTCGCCGGCAGGTCACTGGCCACAGTCCAGGCCCGGGCCCTGAGGCGGCGCCCACGAGTTTCTGGGGTCGGTAAGGGGCGCAGGTTGATCATGGCTCCGCCGGCACCTTAACCAGCCTTTCCTGGCGCGCCAGCATGGCGGCGAGGCTGGTTTCGTCGGGGTGGTCCCAGCCCAGCAGGTGCAGCAGGCCATGGCTAGCCAGAAACAGCAGTTCCTGCTCCAGGTCGTGGCCATGCTCCGGTGCCTGGCGGGCTGCCGTTTCTATGGAGATGAAAATGTCGCCCAGCTCCAGGGGCTCCGCCTCCCCGGATGCCGGCATTGGCGGGGCGCCATCGGTTGCTTCGTCCTGGGCGGCGAAGGCCAGCACGTCGGTGGGGCCTTCCTTCTGGCGCCAGTCGGCATTGAGCTCGGCGATTTCGGCGTCAGTCACGAGGCTCAGCCCCAGGCTGTAGGCGGGCGCTTGCAGGGCGGCTGGAAGCTCCGGGGCCAGCTGGTTTAGCCAGGCGCTCAAAAGGGCTTGCCAGTGATCGGCATCTGACAGCAGCGGGGCCACTTCCAGATCGGGATCAGCCAGGTCGGGATTAGCGCTAAAGGCCAGGTCGAGATCGGTCGAGGTGGCCATCTCAGCCTCCGGGTAGTTGGGGGCGGCCGAGCCAGGCGATCAGCACCAGGAAGCCCGTGAGCCCCAGGGCCGTAAGGCCGAAGTGAAACAGGCTTTGGCGGCCCTTGCGCACCATGTTGCGCATCGCCAGCTTGATGAAGCTGGGGTTTTCGCTGGGCTGGGGATCAGTCATCGCTGCCGCCTCCAGCTAGCTCGACGCCCGCATGCAGCAGGCTCTGGATGAAGGGATCGAGATCGCCGTCCATCACGCCCTGCACGTCGGTAGTTTCCTGCTGGGTGCGCAGATCTTTCACCATTTGATAGGGGTGAAACACGTAGTTGCGTATCTGGTTGCCCCAGGCCGCTTCCACAATGTCGCCGCGGATGTCGGCGATCTCGGAGGCCCGCTGCTCCTGGGCAATCACCAGCAACTTGGCCATCAATAGGGCCATCGCCTTCTCTTTGTTTTGTAGCTGGGAGCGCTCCTGGGTGCAGCGCACAAACAGGCCCGTGGGGATGTGCAGGATGCGCACGGCCGTTTCCACCTTGTTGACGTTCTGGCCGCCGGCGCCGCCCGAGCGCGAGGTGGTGATCTCCAGGTCCTTGTCGGGGATGTCGAGCTTCACGTCCTCATCGATCTGGGGCATCACCTCCACGCCGGCGAAGCTCGTCTGGCGTTTGTCGTTGGCATTGAAGGGGGAAATGCGCACCAGCCGGTGGGTGCCCTTTTCGTTGCGCAGATAGCCGTAGGCGTAGCGACCCTCGATCTCGATCGTGCAGCTCTTAATGCCCGCTTCTTCCCCTTCGCTGAGCTCGTCCACACTCACCTTCATGCCGTGGTCTTCGGCCCAGCGGGTGTACATGCGCATCAGCATCAGGGCCCAGTCCTGGGCGTCGGTGCCGCCGGCACCGGCGTTGATGCTGATCACGGCGCCCTCCTTGTCGTAGGGGCCGCTCAGCAGGCGCTCGAGCTCCCAGCGATCCAGGTCGGCTTTGAGGGACTGCAGGGCTTGGTTGGATTCGGCCAGCAGATCTTCATCGGGCTCGAGGCCGTAGAGCTCCACGGTGGCCTCCCCGTCGGAGACGCTGGCCTGCCATTTCGCCAATTGTTCAAGCTGGGCCTTCACCTCGTCGAGCTGGCGCATCTTGAGCTGGGCCTGCTTCTGGTCGTCCCAGAAGTCGCCCTGGGAGGCCAGCTGCTCCAGATCCTGTTGGCGGGCTTTCAGGGCCGGTACGTCAAAGACAGTCCTGGGCGTTGCCCAGGCGGTCAGTGAGCTCGGAGAGGTCGCGCTTGAAGTCGGTGAGATCGAGCACCGGTGCAGCTGGATAGTTGCTTGACGGTATCAGCGCCGGCCAGCTCCGCCGCTAGGGGGCGGGGCTGGGGGAGCGGTTTTGTTGATTGGCTAAGTCTTGGCTTAGCTAATTGATATAAGTGCGAGGCTTCCGGGCCCGCGCGCCCTGGCCCGCTTCTACGATCAACAAAACCTGACCGGAGCCGTCTAAATGGCCGCCACCGTTGAGATCTACACCTGGCGGGCCTGTCCCTTCTGTGTGCGCGCCAAGGCCCTACTCGACCGCAAGGGAGTGGCTTACGCCGAATTTGCCATCGATGGCGACGAGTCGGCCCGCTCGGCTATGGCGGCTAAGAGCGGCGGGAGCCGCAGCGTGCCCCAGACCTTCATCAATGGCCAGCACGTGGGTGGTTGCGACGATCTGCATGCCCTCGAACGCTCCGGCCAGCTCGACGTTCTGCTGGCGAGCTGAGCGGTGGCATCCCAACTGTTTGTGATCGATCCGATCGCCCGGCTCAATCCAGCCAAAGATTCCAGCGTTGCCCTGATGCAGGCAGCCCAGCGAGCGGGCGAGCAGGTGTGGGTGTGCACCATCGCCGATCTTTCTGCCGCCGCGGTGCCAGGAGACCCCCTGCAAGGCCCTCCCCCGCAAGGCCATGGCGCCTGGGTGGTGGCCACCCCCGTGAATTGCGAGCCCTGGTTTGAACTTGGCGATCCCCAGCTGCTGCCCCTCACCGCCTTTCCGCGGGTGTGGATGCGCAAGGACCCGCCGGTGGATGAGGCCTATCTCTATGCCACCCATCTGCTGGAGCTGGGGGAGCGTCAGGGAGTGCGGGTGCTCAACCGGCCCGCTTCGCTGCGGGCCTGGAACGAAAAACTCAGTGCCCTGCGTTGGAGCCAGCTGATGGCCCCCACCCTGGTGGCTAGTCGGGTGACAGCGCTGGCCGCTTTCACCGCCGAGCATGGCGAGGTGGTGCTTAAGCCCCTGGGGGGGCGGGCTGGCCAGGGGGTGGTATTTGCTTCTGCAGCAACGCCGGGGTTGCGGGCCCTGCTGGAGCTGGTGACTGGCCAGGAGCAGCTGCCGGTGATGGTGCAGGCCTTCCTGCCCGGGGTGAGCGCTGGTGATAAGCGCATCCTGCTGGTGGATGGCGAGCCCCTGGGGGCGGTGAATCGCATCCCCGCCGGTGGCGAGTTCCGCAGCAACCTGGCCGTGGGCGGTGCTCCGGAGGTAACGGAGCTCACGGCGGCGGAGAGGGCTATCTGTGCTGAGTTGGCGCCAGCGTTGCGGGCTGAAGGTTTGTTTTTTGTGGGCATCGATGTGATCGATGGCCGCCTCAGCGAGATCAATGTGACCAGCCCCACTGGCGTGCGGGAGGTGGAGCGGCTGGCCGGGATTCCCCTGGCGGATCAGACGATGGCGCGGCTGCTGGCTGCTTGATGGTCGGTGGCGCAGCTGAGCTGCTGCTGCAGTACGCCCAGTTTCAGGGCCACCTCCTGCAGCTCCCGCTCCACCGTTGAACCCCGCACTAGGCCGGCACCGGCGGTGAGCTCAAGCCGGTCGCCCCGCAGGGTGCCGCTGCGGATCGCCACCCGCAGGTCGGCGTCACCGGCGCTGTCGATCCAGCCGATTGGGGCGGCGTAGTGGCCCCGCTCGAAGGGCTCCAAGCTGCGCAGCCAGGCCATCGCCTCGCGCCGCGGCAGGCCCGCCACAGCCGGGGTGGGATGGAGGGCGGCGGCGATGCTCAGGGGCTGGTGCCGGCCCAGGGCTGCCGTGATCGGGGTGTGCAGATGCACCAGTTGGCCGTGGCGGGCCAGGCGTGGATGGCGCGGTCGCCGCGGGTTGAGGCCCGCTCTGGCGAGTACGGCGGTGATCGTGTCCACCACCAGCTCATGCTCATGGCGATCTTTGCAGGAGTGCAGCAGCCCTGCGGCCTGCTCTCCAGCTGGGGCGGTGCCCGCTAGGGCATCACTGCGCAGTTGCCCCTGGCGCACCGTGAGCAACCGTTCGGGGGAGGCGCCGATCAGGGCAGTCCCGCGGGCTTGCTGCCACAGAAAGCGGCAGCTGCCGCTCTGGTGGCGCCGTAGGGGGGCCAGCAGGGCCAGGGGATGGGGCGCGGCCTCAAGCTGCAGCTCCTGGCGCACGGCCAGCACCACTTTTTCCAGCTCGCCCCTCTCCACAAGCTCCAGTCCCCGCTCAACCGCGGAGCGGTAGCTCTCCTGCCATGGCGAACTGCGGTGGATGGCGATTCGACTGAGAACCCCTGGCTCCAGCCCGTCTTGTTGCACCAGGCGCTCCAGCCGGCGGGCCTGCTCCCACAGCTCTTCGGCTAGCTGACGCGGCGTCACGCCGCCGCCGAGGCTGCGCTGCAGCCGCAGCCAGCAGTGCTGGCCCTGGCGGCTCAGCTGCCAACGCGGCAGCACGGCCTGTACGCCAGGGATGGAGGTAGGCCCCGGCAGCAGGGACGCCTCAAAGAAGCCGAAGGCCAGTAGCACCCGCGGCCGGGCCAGGGGCGGGCCGCTCTCCGGGGTGGCTAGGCGGCTGAGGCAGGCGCTGGCAAAACGCTGGGCCAGCTCAAAGCGGCGCGGACCACTGAGCTCGAGGCTGTTGGTGCGGCCGGCGGCGGCGATGCAGAGCCCCGGTGCCCCGTCCCACAGGAAGCGGAAGCTGTCGCCACCTGGAGCCAGGGCTTCATCCTCGGGCTCCAGATGGGGCAGCAGCAGCATCGGGTCTCCGCCGGCCAGGGGTAGGGCCAGGCTGAGGACGCCTTCATCCTCCAGCTGGCGTGCCCGCTCGTTGGCGGCGACCAGCAAACTGGTGAATGAATCACCCGTTGAATCGGTGAAGGAAGAAGGGGCCTGCACCAGGAAGGGACGGGGCCGCGACGAAGAGCTGCTCAAATGTATGGGCCCTGCAGCGGCTGCCGCCTGCGGCCCCCATGACTGAGCCCAAGGTCGTCGCAAGCCGTTACGCCAATTCCGTCGATCGCCGCCGCCTATGGCAGGCGGCGATCAAGTGGCCGATGTACGCCGTGGCGGTGATGCCGGTGCTGCTGGCCGCCGGCTGGCGCCTAGGCCAGGCCCTGCCGGTGCGGTTTGACCAGCTGCTGCTGTTTCTGTTGGCGGCGGTGCTGCTGCTGGCCTGGGAAAACCTGGCCAACGATGTTTTTGATGCCGATACCGGCGTGGATGCCGACGGCAAGCCCCATTCCCTGGTGAATCTCACCGGCCGGCGCGATCGGGTGGCCGGGCTGGCCAACGGCTGCCTGCTGCTGGGCCTGGCTCTGATGGCGCTGGTGGCCTGGCGCAGCAGCCCGGCGGTGCTGGCTTTGGTGCTGGCCTGCTGCGGCCTGGGCTACCTGTATCAGGGGCCGCCGTTTCGGCTCGGCTATCGGGGCCTGGGTGAGCCCCTCTGCTGGCTTGCTTTTGGCCCCTTGGCCACCGCCGCCGGCCTGCTGGCTTTGGCGCCAGCGGGGGCCAGCGGGGTGCCCTGGCGCATCGCCCTGGCCCTTGGCAGTGGCCCGGCCTTCGCTACCACCCTGGTGCTGTTCTGCTCCCATTTCCACCAGGTTGATGAGGACGCCGCCCATGGCAAGCGTTCGCCGGTGGTGCATCTGGGTACGGCGGCTGCCTCGGGGTTGGTGCCCTGGTTTGTGGCCGGTTGCCTGGCCCTGCAGTGGGCGCCGGTGCTGCTGGGCCAGTGGCCGCTCACGGCCCTGCTCGGCGTGATCGGTCTGCCGCCGGCCCGTCAGCTGATCGCCCTGTTGCAGCGCCACCATGGCGAGCCTGGGCGGATTAGCGGCAGCAAATTTCTGGCCCTGCGCTTTCAGGCGCTCAATGGTTTGGGTTTGGCCCTGGGCCTGGCCCTGGGGCGCTTCACAGGATGAGCCAGGGGGGCCTGCTGCAGTTGCAGTGGCGGCCCTTCGGCTTCGCCCTGCCCCAGCCCCTGGTTACGGCTGCAGGCACCGTGCAGCAGCGGCGCGGCTGGCTGTTGCGCTTGCAGAGCCCCCAGGGCGATCTGGGCTGGGGCGAGGCCGCGCCCCTCGATGGCCAGCTGGAGCCACTGGCGGCGGCCCTCGCTGCTTTGGATGCCAGCTATGGGACAGCCGAACTCGAGAGGTTGCTGCAGGCGGGCCAGTTGCCCCCAACCCTTGCCTTTGCCCTCGGGGCTGCCCTGGCCGAGCTGGCCGGCTTGCCGCAGCGCCGCTGGCTGCCGCCTCCCCCTGCGGCCCGGCTGCTGCCGGCAGGAGCTGCCGCCATTGAGGTTTTGGAGCAGCTTGGGCCCGAGCTGGGGCCGGCTCCGGTGTTCAAGTGGAAACTGGCCGTTTGTGCCGATGGCTTGGAGCGCGAGCTGCTGGAGCAGCTGCTGCAGCGCCTGCCAGCAACCGCCCGCCTGCGCCTGGATGCCAATGGCGGCTGGAGCCGGGCCACGGCGTCGGCCTGGGCCGGGCGTTTGGCGGGCGAGCCGCGGCTGCAGTGGCTGGAGCAGCCCCTAGCCCCGGCCGACCAGGCGGGCCTGGAGGCCTTGGCGGCCCAGGTTCCCGTGGCTCTGGATGAATCGTTGCAGTGCGACCCGGGCCTGCGCAGCAGTTGGCCGGGCTGGCAGGTGCGCCGCCCCAGCCAGGAGGGGGACCCACGAGTGCTGCTGGCGGCCCTGGAGCGGGGCAGGCCGCGGCTGATGCTCAGCACAGCCTTTGAAACCGGCATCGGCCGCCGCTGGCTAGAGCATCTGGCAGCCCTGCAGGCCGAGGGTCCCACGCCGGCGGCGCCGGGCTTGGCGCCGGGTTGGCAAGCCCCCGGAGCCCTGGCCAGCGCCGATCCGGCAGCGGTGTGGGCTGCCGCCGCCCAAATCAGCCGAGATCAGCAGCAATGACGCCAGAGCAGTTGCAAAAGCTCTGGGATGCCGGCCGCTTGGCGGCCTTGGCGGGCCCGGCCGCCAGCGACCAGCAGGCTTTGGCGGCGGCGATCGGGCCCGATGGCCTTGGCTCTTTGGAGAAGTGTTGGGGGCCGGGGGTGGTGCTGGGTAGTGGCGGCAGCACGGGCGGTCGCCGCTGGTGCCTGCAGCCCCTGGCCCACCTGCAGGCTTCGGCGTCGGCCACGGGCCGCTGGCTGGAGGGGTTGGGGCTGGATCCGGCGAGCTGCCTGCACCTCAACTCCCTGCCTTTGCATCACGTCAGTGGGCTGCTGCCCTGGGTGCGGGCCCAGCACTGGGGTGCCGGCCACCAGCGCCTTGATCCGGCCTGGATGCGCGATCCGGCCCTGTTGGCTGCGGCTGCCCCGCTGGATCCAGGCCGTCCGGCCTTGCTTTCCCTGGTGCCTACCCAGCTGCAGCGGCTGCTGGCTGCTGCCGAGGGCGTGGCCTGGCTGCAGCGTTTGGCCCTGATCTGGGTGGGTGGGGCGCCGTTGCCGCCGGCGCTGGCGGAGCGGGCCAGGCTGGCCGGGTTGCGGCTGGCCCCTTGCTACGGGGCCACGGAAACGGCGGCGATGGTGTGTGCCCTAGCCCCCGAAGCTTTCCTGGCGGGCGCTTCGGGCTGCGGTCTGCCTTTAAAAGGTTTGGAGCTGCGGCTAGGGGAGGAACAGGCCGTTGAGGTGCGCTGTGAGCGGCTCAGTCCGGGCTGGCTGGAGGCTGGCCGGCTCCAGCCCCTGCCGCGCACGGCCGATGGCTGGTGGCGCAGTGGCGATGCCGGCCGGCTGGGCCCAGCGGGGCTGGAGCTGCTGGGACGCCTCGATGGGGCCATTCACAGCGGCGGTGAAACCGTGTTTCCGGAGGTGCTGGAGCAGCGGCTGGCGCAGCTGGCCGAGGCCGCTGGCTTGCCACTGGAGGCGCTTTTGCTGCTGCCAATCGATGATCCCAACTGGGGCCAGCGACTGGTGGCCCTGGTGCGGCCCGGCTCGCCCCAGCAAGGTGGGGAGGAGCTGCAGTTGGCGTTGCAGGCGATTTGTGATTCCTGGCCACCGGCCGAGCGCCCAGGTCGGTGGCTGCTCTGCCCCGAGTTGGCGCCAGCGGAGCTGGGCAAATGGCAACGAAATCATTGGCGGGCCTGGGTTGATCAGCTAAAAGCTGTTGAGGTCGTCTCTCCCGCGTCAGTCGATGTCGAGCCTGTCTGAGACCGAAATCAGCAATAAGAAGCTGGCGGCGGGTCTCACCGGAATCTTTCTGGGCGCCTTTGGGGTGCACAAATTCATTCTTGGCTACACCAAGCCGGCGGTAATCATGTTGGTGGTATCGCTTCTGACCTGCGGGGTGGGCTATTTTGTTTTTCAGGTCATTGGCATTATTGAGGGCATCATTTACTTGACGAAATCCAATGCAGAATTTGAAGCCGAATACCTAGATGGCCAAAAAGATTGGTTCTGAGCTCTTAGCCCGGGCCCCGGTTTTATTGCTTTTGTCTGGAGCTGGGGCCCTCAGTTTTGGCCTGGCTGCAGCTATTCCCCACGACGGCTTACATCCGCTGGCGCTGATGGCGGCCCTGTTGCCCCTGCAGTTGGCGGCGCTGCTTTATGTGTTCAGCCGGCCCTAAAGCGGCTGGATGCCCTGGCCCAGGCTCGATGCTTCCAGCCAGCGCTGCAGCCCAGCTGGCAAGGGGCAGCGCCGGCGGCTTGCCGTCTCGATCGCCAGATGCCTGGTGAGTGCCTTGGCTGCGGCCCTCTCGCCGCTGCGGAAGTTGTAGTGCACCTCAAAGCTGCCGGAATCGAGGCGCCGGGGTTCCAGCTGGATTGCTAGGGGGTCGCCGCAGACAAGGGGAGAAAGGAAGTCGGCGCTGCAATGCACTAGTGGCAGGGCAATGGCGGGTATGTGCGCCGGGGTGGGAAAGATTTCAGCGGCAGGCAGGCCATAGCGCTCCAGGCTTTCTTCGTAAGCCTCGTGGCACCAGCGCAGTAGCTGGTGGAAATGCATCACCCCGGCGGCATCGGTGTCCCCGAAGCGCACGGTGCGGCATAGCAGCAGCCAGCTGCTGGAATCAGCGATCAACCGATCCCATGATCACGTCGATTGAGCCGAGGATGGCCATGATGTCGGCCACCTTGGCCCCCTTGAGGATGTGGGGCAGGATTTGCAGGTTGTTGAAGTCGGCGGCGCGGATCTTGAAACGCCAGGGGGTGACGTCGTTGTTGCCCTGCAGGTACACCCCGATTTCGCCCTTGCCCGATTCCAGGCGGGTGTAGAGCTCACCCTCGGGAATCTTGAAGGTTGGGGCCACTTTCTTGGCCACATATTGATAATCAAAGCCGGCATATTCGCTGCCCTTGCCCTCCGCCATGCGGCGGGCCTCCAGGTGCTCGGTGGCTCCTCCGGGAATCATGGCGCAGGCCTGGCGCAGAATCTTGAGGGATTCGCGCATTTCCTTGACGCGCACCCGATAGCGGGCATAGCAGTCACCCTCCTGTTCGCAGACCACGTCCCAGTCGAAGTCGTCGTAGCACTCGTAGTGGTCGACCTTGCGCAGGTCCCAGGGCACCCCTGAGGCGCGCAGCATCGGGCCCGACAGGCTCCAATTGATCGCCATCTCGCGGCTAATCACACCTAGACCCTCAATTCGCTTACGGAAGATCGGGTTGTTGGTAATTAGCTTTTCGTATTCATCGATCTTGGGACCAAACCAGTCGCAGAAGTCGAGGCACTTTTCCAGCCAGCCGTATGGCAGATCAGCCGCCACCCCGCCAATGCGGAAATAGTTGTTGTTGATCAGCCGCTGACCGGTGGCCGCTTCCCACAGGTCGTAGATCATCTCCCGCTCGCGGAAGATGTAGAAGAACGGGGTCTGGGCGCCCACGTCAGCTAGGAAGGGGCCAAGCCAAAGCAGGTGGTTGGCGATGCGGTTTAGCTCCAGCATCAGCACCCGGATGTAGCTGGCGCGCTTGGGCACGGGCACATTGGCCAGCCGCTCCGGCGCGTTCACCACAATCGCCTCATAAAACATGCCAGCCGCATAGTCCATGCGGCTCACGTAGGGCACGAACATCACGTTCGTGCGGTTCTCGGCAATCTTCTCCATGCCGCGGTGGAGGTAGCCGATCACCGGCTCGCAATCCACCACGTCCTCGCCATCGAGGGTCACCACCAGCCGCAACACCCCGTGCATCGAGGGGTGGTGGGGGCCGAAGTTGACCACCATCGGTTCCGTGCGCGTCTCCAGCTGCGTCATGGGGCCGAGGGGTTAAGCGCTTTGCGGTGATCTTAGGAAGGAAGCGCCCGCTAAACGATCTCTGACGAAGAAGATCGCACCAACCCCCCCGGATAGGGCTCCTAAGCTCGGTGGGGCCGTGTTGAATCCGCGCAAACCATGGGTCAGCACCAGCCAGCGCCTTTACGAAAGATGGCGGCACCGGCAGCCGCCGCCCTCTCGCGCTGGCTGCTGGCTCCACACCAGCTCCGGGCGGCCCGCCAGCGCCAGCTGCTTATCGACAGCCTCACGGCAGTGCTTCCCACCTCGGAGGAGAGCAGCCAGGTGGGGTTGGCGATCCTGCAGGGCGCCCGGGCCCTCAGCCTGGCCGATGGCGATTTTGACCAGGAGGAATGGGAGCTTTTTTACTTCTGCATGAAGAGCCTGCGCCTCAGCGATGTCCTGCGCCAGAGCGCGGATTTGCATGGCCCACCCGATCCCAAGCGGATCAGCGCCAGCCTTGCCGCCATCGCAGATCCCATCCAACGGCTAGCCATTGCCCGCTGCTACTGCCTGTTTGCGGCGGCGGATGGGCAGGGAAAGGCGGCGGAGCTCGGTCTGTTGCAGACCCTGCTCCAGGTGCTTGGTCACCCGGAACTGGAGCGGGAGCTGCCCGAGCTCTGCCGCCGCTTTCGCCCTGCGCCCAGCTGGTGGGGTCGCTTTCGCCATGGCTTGGGCCAGCGGCTAGCCCGTTGGGCTTCTCCCCACCGCCGCCGCCGCTGAATGGCCATGGCTGATCCCGCCGGCAGCGGCTTGTTTGAACATGTGCCCGTGCTGGCCGAGGCGGTGCTGGCGGGCTTTGCTTGCCTGCCAGCAGGCCTGCTGATCGACTGCACCCTCGGCGGCGGCGGCCATAGCGAGCTGCTGCTGCAGGCCAATCCCGGCTTGCGACTTGTGGGGCTGGACCAGGACCCAAGCGCCCGTGCCGCCGCCGCCGAGCGCCTCGCCCCATTTGGCGATCGGGTCACAATCGTGGCCGCCAACTTCGCCGATTACATGCCTGCCGAGCCGGCCGTAGCGGTGCTGGCCGATCTGGGGGTGAGCAGTCCCCAGCTGGATGTGGCGGCCCGGGGCTTCAGCTTCCGGCTCGAGGGGCCGTTGGATATGCGCATGAACCCGGAGCGCGGCGAGACGGCTGGGGAGCTGCTTGATAGTGCCGGCGAGAGCGAGCTGGCAGATCTGATCTACGCCTACGGCGAGGAGCGGCTGTCTCGCCGTATCGCGCGCAAGCTCAAGGAGCAGGGGCCCTGGGCGCAGCGCCATACCGCCGAGCTGGCATACCTGGTGGCCGGTTGCTACCCACCGGCGGCGCGCCGCGGCCGCATTCATCCAGCCACACGCACCTTTCAGGCCTTGCGCATTGCCGTAAACGATGAGTTGGGGGTGTTGGACAAGCTGTTGCACAACGCCCCCAACTGGCTGGAACCAGGCGGGCTGCTGGCTGTGATCAGCTTCCACTCCCTTGAAGATCGGCGGGTGAAAACGGCCTTTCTGGCCGACGCTCGGCTGGAGCGGGTAACGCGCAAGGCGATTAAGGCCAGCCCCGAGGAGGCCGAAACCAATCCGCGCAGCCGTAGTGCCCGGCTGCGGGTGGCACAGCGGCGCAGTGAGTAGCTGGAGGATGACTAGATGCTATGTAAGGACGTCTGAGGAATTCAATTTGCCCATGCAAGAGAAACAAGCAAATTCGCTGGCGCTTGCCACATTCGTGATTGGATCCGTTATGGGGGGCGCACTCAATGCCACGCTTATGGGCAATATTCAGTATGAAGCGGGTATTAATGAGATTTACCACTGCGCGCGAAGCTATCAATCCCAAGCGCTCTCAATGGATCAGCTCGAAAGATGCCGCGTAATTGCTCGCAAGCTGCGCGATCCTGATAGGTAACCTATTGAATCTCTAATTGATTTAAAACACTTTTATTTGCTTGTCCGATTGTGCTTCCATGATTCTCTTCTTAGCCAAAGCCCTGCAAGATAGTTAGCAAAGCAGCCGACCAAGGCTCCAGCTGCTACATCGGTTGGGTAATGGGCGCCGCTGCTGATTCTTGTGAATCCGCAGCCAATCGCCATCCCCAGTGCGGGCCATCGCAGGGTTGGGAAGATCGTTATCAAGGCGAGACTTCCACCAAAAGCAACTGCGGCATGTGAGCTCGGCAGTCCTAGTCCACTTGTTGACCAGGCTCGTTCGGAGAAGGCCCGGAATACATACACTTCTTGGTCAATCGGACGCTCTCTGCGAATAATCAGTTTCAAAAACTCTGCAATAAGCCCTCCTAGGCCGGCGCTGAGACAGATCGATATGGCAGCCATTGTTAATGATATGCTATCTCTCTCAACCCTAAGTCTTAAAGGAGATGCAGAATCTGACCGGGGAAATGCCAGTGCTATCGAAATTGAAATCAATAACCATGTCCACATACTTCCACCAATCCTGAGGAGATAATAAACGTCTCCTTTTAGGACCCAGGCATTCGATTTAAAGAAGGATAGGATCTTGAAATCGCCAACCGCTATGATAATTCCAGCCAACAAGCAGGAAAATAGTATTTTTCTTATAGCTGCGTCTTGGTCGCCCATTTATTTAGATTTGTCTGTCTTGATCCAGTCACTTTTTAGGACCGAAAGATTGATAGGCTTCCCTTTGGAATAGTTATATCCGCTATATGCTCCCAGGATGAATACATTGCTAATGGACGAAAGTTGTTCTCTCGTTTTGTCGACGTCTTTTGATTCAACTATTAAAATGGATGTTGGGTGCTTTGCGGCATGCTGCATTATCCCATGAAGATCAGTCAATGTTGTCTCTGTGCCCAGATTAAAGACCAAGCTAGGCTCATGGTATGAGGCGGCGGCGACGGGCAATGCGCCAAAATTGTTGGAGTCAATAATTGATTTAATTTTTTCTGCTGGCCAAACATTATTTAGGTTTGGCAGAAAAGCTTCAAAAATAAGCCCAAAAACAACGACTGCAGATAGGGCTGAAGCATATAGCTGTCTTTTGGGGGTCTTGATCTTCCCTAATGCCAATACGCTGAAGATGCAAGTCAGAGCTATTAGGAGTGCGGCAACGGTTACGCTGCCGCTAGCCCAAATGCTTAGTAGGGGTATGCCAATAGCGAGGGCTAAGCCCGAAGCTATCCAGGCAAACATCCCAATCCTTTGTGGCCATTTAGATAGCCTAAGCAAAGAACCATCTTGTAGTCGATCGGGTTGAAAGATGCCAATGCCTGCCAGAAGGCATAGAGGTGGGATTAGTGGTAATACATAGTGAGGTAACTTTGTGGGTAATAATTCAAATATAATCCAAGCTGGCAGGAGCCAACCGCACAGGAATTGTGTTGTACGGCTAAGGGCTTCTGAAGATCTCCGTAGTCCTGCCCAAGCCTTGGGAAGCAATAGCCAGGAAGCAGGCCAGAGCAAAAATGGTGTGATTAACAGATATGTTCCTGGTGGGGCACCATGGCTTTCCTGGCCACTGACAATTTTGCTAAAAAAATCTTGGTGGATAGAATCCTGTACAAATTGCCCATCGCTAAGTGCCTGAATGCTGAAAAGCCATGGGCTAATTAATATTAAAGGGAGTAGTAGCCAGGGCCATGGTTGTATTTTGATTACTGTTGAGATGCTGCGATCTTTCCAGCAGATCCATGCCAAGGTCAATGAGGCAAGAACGGGTGCGACCGGCCCTTTGATCAATAATGCGACACCGAGACCAAGCCAAAAGAATAGGCGTGCGCGCAGAAGCTCATGAACCTTAGGCAAGCAATAAATCTGTGCGAGGCCTGCCTGCATGGCAACTATGGCAGCCAGTTGCATTGCATCTGTTTTTGCAAGATGAGCCTCAACTACGATTAAAAGGCTGCATGCCAGTAGAACTGCGGCGCAAAATGACTGGAGATTGCCGACTATTTTTCTAAATCCCAAATAGAGAAACAAAACAGCGCTTGTTGCTCCAATTGTGGAGGGCAATCGATAGGGGCTGCGCTCAGTGGTGGCTATTCCTATTTGTTTGGCTATTTTGCTGGCAGTTGCTTGCAGCCAGTAAATGCCCACAGGCTTTTTGTATCGTGGTTTGTCTTGAAAGCGAATATCGACTACGTTTCCAGTCGCCACCATTTGCTTTGTTGCTTGCATGTATCGGGATTCATCTCGATCTGTGGCTGGTAGGCTTGAGATACCTGGAAGGTATAGAAATAAACACAGTAAAACCAGTATTAATGTAGCGGTAATATCATTAGCCTGGATTTTGACCCTGATCCAGTTGTGAATCTTTTGAAATAAAATCTTCATTTGTATTGCCGGCTCATTGGCCTCGGTCAGCATGATTGGGTGCGGGAGCAAAAACTAACGCCCCCGCTATTCCTATTGCTGCGCCTATGCAAATATCGCTCAGGAAATGAGATAGGCTGTTTATTCTCTGAAATGATGCAAGTATTGCAAGGGCTATGAATACTGATCTGCCTCTTGGGTAAAACCAGCAGAGTGAAACTGCAAGGCCTGCCGCTACTGCCGCATGCCCTGAGGGAAAGCTCATTAGGGCAGATCTGCTAAGGAGACTCTGGAAAACCCAGCCTATCTGCGCGAAAATGAGCCTGTAACCGCATGCCAGGACTGGGTTGATGGG
>NZ_JAGQDB010000049.1:0-18743 GCF_024346495.1 Cyanobium sp. A1C-AMD
AGGGAACTCCGCCGGTGATTAGCACAGGCAAGGTGGTATTCATCTCGCCGTACTTCGGCATGAGCGGCAACCAGGCGTCGCCGAACACGGTGCTTGTGAAGGCCTCGTTTCCCAACCTCACCGGCAAGCTCAAAACCGGCCAGTACGTGCGCAACCGGATCATCACTGGCAGCACCCGCCAGCTCTCGGTGCCGGTGCAGGCCGTGATGATGCAGGCTCAGCAGCCCTTCGTTTACCGCATTTTTCGGCTCAAGCAGGTGCTCGCCAAGATCCGGGCCTCCACCCAGATACCGGAAGCCCAGAAGCAGAAGCTGGAGGCTCTGCCGGCGGAAACGCCGATCGTGGTGCAGATGCCGGTGAAACTCGGCACCTTGCAGGACAACCGCTATCCCGTGATCTCGGGCCTAGTGGCCGGCGATCAGGTGGTGGTTAGCAACACCGCCCTGTTGCGCACCGGCATGCCGGTCAAGCTGGCCGGTGCTGCCCAGCCGGGTGTGAACTGAGGATCACCCATGTCGCTCTCCGATAACTTCATTAAACGGCCGGTTCTGACGACCGTTTGCAGCATTTTGATCGTGCTGATGGGCATCATCGCGATCCCAAGCCTGCCAATTGAGAACCTCCCCAACATCGCGCCGCCCCTGATTCAGGTGACGGCCAACTATGGCGGGGCCAACTCCGTGGTGACCGAACAGGCGGTGACCAATCCGCTCGAGCAGCAGATCAACGGTGTGCCGGGTGCCGCCTACATCTCCTCCACTAGCTCGAACACGGGGCAGAGCATCATTCAGGTTTATTTCAACGAAGACACTGATATCAACATCGACCAGGTGAACGTGCAGAACCGCGTGTCCCTGGCTATGCCCCAGTTGCCGCAGCAGGTGTCGGCCACGGGGGTGTCGGTGATGCAGAGCACGCCCTCGATCCTGCTGGCCTATCAGGTGACCTCAACCGAGGGACAGTTTGATTCGCCTTATATCAATGGCCTCATCTATGAGCAGCTCTATTACCAACTGGAACGGGTTCCCGGCGTCGCCCAGGTGAGCATGTTGGGCGGCAGCAATCCAGCTTTCTGGCTGTTTGTTGACCCCAACAAGCTCACGGCAAACCAATTGACCGCCGATCAGATCGTTAATGCTGTCAAGAGTCAAAACAGTGTTGCGATTGGCGGTCTGATCGGTGGCCCGCCAGCCGGAGGAGACCAGCTCTTCGCCTACCCGATCTTGGTGGCCGACAACGGCAACCTGATGTCGGTGGAGCAGCTTAACGATTTGATCGTGGGCAAGTCACCCCAGGGCAACCTGCTGCGGCTCCGGGATGTGGGTCAGGCCACATACGGCTTCAATACCTTTGCCCAGCAGGCCGTCAGTGTTGAAGGCAACCCAGCGATCACCGTGGCTGTGTTCCAGACCCCCGAGAGCAACGCGCTGGATGTGTCGGAAGCGGTCGTAGCGGTGATGGACCAGTTCTCCCAGACCGTGCCTGCGGGGATCACCGTGACGCAGATCTACAACATCGGCCAGTTCATCGAGTCGGCCGTGAGTGGGGTTACCGATGCCCTAGGCCTGGCGATCGTGCTGGTGCTGGTGATCCTGTTCCTGTTTCTGCAGAACTGGCGCGCCACGGTGGTTCCCAGCCTGGCGATTCCAATCTCCCTGATCGGCACCTTTGCCTTCATCAAGGCTTTTGGCTTTTCGATCAACCAGCTGACCCTGCTGGGCTTGGTGCTCGCCACCGGCCTGGTGGTGGATGACGCCATCGTGGTGATTGAGGCCGTCTCCAAAAACCTCGAAAGTGGCATGAGCCCGCGCAAGGCGGCGATGGAGTGCATGGGCAGCCTGATCGGCGCGTTGATTGCCACCTCCTTGGTGTTGATGGCGGTGTTCGTGCCGGTGGCCTTCTATCCGGGCGGCATCGGGATTATTTACAAGCAGTTTGCGCTCACGATCGCCTTCTCGATCGCCATCTCCACCTTCAACGCTCTCACCTTCTCGCCGATGATGTCGGCCCTGATCCTCAAGCAGGAGCAGCCCCCGAAGCCGAAGGGTTGGGGTTGGACGATCGGGGGCGTGGTGGTGGGTCTGGCCTTCGGTCGCTTCAGCGCGGCCTCCTTCGGCCCTGGTGCCTATGTGTTCGGGGTGGTGCTGTTCGGCATCGCCGGCAGCCGGCTGGCCCTGATCTTTGATCGCTTCAACAGCTTCTTTGCCTGGCTGCAGCAGCGCTATGCCGAGCTGCTGGGGGTGCTGATCCGCAAGCGCAAACTGGTGTTCTCCGGGTTGATCGGCGGCATCGTGCTCACCGCTCTGGCGTTTTCTGCTCTGCCTTCGGCGTTCATTCCGGAGGAAGATCAGGGCTACGGGGTGGGGATCTTCCAGCTGCAGAACGGTGCCTCCCTGACCCTCACCCAGCAGACAGGCCAGGAGATCGCCAAGGTGCTCAAGCAGGAGCCCGATATCACCGCGGCTTCGGTAATCAGCGGCTACGGCTTCAACGGCTCCAGCCCGGATCAGGGGGTGTTTTTCTTTGGCCTGAAGCCCCTGGAGGAGCGCAGTGGGGCCGATCAGAAGGCCCCGGCCATCGTGGCGAGGCTCAATGCCAAGCTCTCCAAAATAAGTAGCGGTCTGGTGGTGGCCGCCCAGCCCCCGGCAATTCCGGGCTTTTCGGCCCAGGGGGGCTTCTACTTCCAGTTCAACGATCTCAGCAACGGCTCCTACAGCTTCAACCAGCTCGATCGTCTGGCCCAGGAGTTGGTGGCCGCCGGCACCGCCTCGGATCAGTTTTCCAGCCTCTACACCCAGTTCATTCCCAGCGCGCCAGCTTTTGGGCTGAAGATTGATCGCTCGATCATGGGTACTCTGAATATCGACTTCCAGCAGGCGATGCAGACGATTGCTGTGCTCGCTGGTGGCAACTATTCCGGACTCACCTATGAGAACGGCCAGGTGCGCAACATCTATGTGCAGTCTGAGGCGTCTGGGCGCAGCACGTTAGAGGACGTGCTCAGCTATTACGTGCGAAACCGCGACAACAAGCTGGTGCAGGTAAGCGAGTTTGCCTCGTCTGAGCTCACCAGTGCGCCGCCGGTGATCAGCCACTACAACCTGTATCGCACCATTTTGGTGCAGGGCGCTGAAGCCATCGGCAAGAGCTCGGGACAGGCCCTCACGGCCATTCAGCAGATTTTTGAGAAGCTGGATTTCAACAACATCGGGTATGCCTTCACGGGCCTGGCGTCGTTGCAGCTGTCAGCCGGTAGTGCCAGCGTGCTGGTATTTGGCCTGGGTATTTTGATTGTTTATCTGGTGCTTTCGGCTCAGTACGAGAGCTATATCACGCCGGTGGTCATCCTGATGACGGTGCCGCTGGCCATGCTGGGTGCCCTGGTGTTCCTGGCTTTGCGCTCGATCGATCTCAACATCTATGCCCAGGTGGGGCTGGTGACCCTGATCGGTCTTGCGGCCAAGAACGGCATCCTGATTGTGGAGGTGGCCGAGGAGCATCTGAAGGAGGGCATGGGCGTCGTCGAGGCGGCCATGGCAGCTGCCGAATCCCGCATGCGGCCGATCCTGATGACGGCTATTGCCTCGTTGGCCGGTTTCCTGCCGCTGGTGGTGGCCACCACCGCTGGCGCCAACAGCCAGCAGTCGCTGGGCACCGTGATATTTGGAGGCCTGCTGGTGGCCACTGTGCTGTCCCTGGGCGTGGTGCCTCCCTTCTATGTGCTGATCAAGCAGCTGGAGGAGCGTTGGTTCGGGGAGGGTGGCCGAGGTGACGCCAGAACCGTGGTTGTTCCTACCATCTCTGGACAAGATTGATGGCTGCTGAGTCTCGCCAGTCAAAGCCCAAGGGGTTTGGCATGATGACAAGGATTGTCTATTTCCATCAAGCCATTTGTTTGGCCTTTTTTATATCCGGGTTGCGGCTCTCTTCAGTCCCTGCTGTCGAGGAGCTTGTGCTCCACCGCTTTGTGGGCATAGTGGTTTCGCTTGCCAGCCTGCTCGCCATGTTTGCTGTTGCAAACGGGAAGTCTCTGAAGGCTCTTAACTGGCTGCGAGTGGTTTTGTGGATTGGGGTTTTTAAGATCTTGATTGTTCAACTGTTGCTGCTTGGCCAAGGCGAAATTGGATTGTCCTCCTACACCCGTGCCATGTTGATCAATGAGTTGGTCGCAATTCCTCTTGCTTTGTACTGGTCTAGGCCCACTCACTTTCATTATCTCTCTTCCGTCGATCGCGGGACTGGCTCTACAGCGGCTTGAGCCTTTATTGCTGCTCGTAGGGAGTTGGCCTGGGTGCTGTTGGTGCGATGAACATTGAATAACGCGGAAGCCTGTGGTGGCCAGATGCATATGGCCAATAGTGAATTTGATATTGATTAAACGTCTTGGGTTAATCCGCTTTTGTTTCCTCAGATTGTACGCTCAAGATCATCATCCTCTGGACAAGGAAAATCAGTTGAGCGGCGCTCCATCCGGCCATCAAGACCCCGTTCACAGCTTCTCCCACGCTTAATAACTGCCAACATTTTGCCAGCGTGACATCTCCATAGCCAACTGTTGTGAATGTAATGCCGGAGAAATATATACTTTCTTCTAAGCCGTGAATCGCGCCGACCTGGCGATAGACCCATGCCCAGAGGAGAATTTCCAGGAATAATGTGGCCGCCGTCATGAGTGCGCCAATGGCAATCAACAAGTGGCGCCGTCCGCCGCTTGTTGAGAGCCAGGCGCTGAGACGTTTTGAGTGAACCAGGTCTGCCTGTATGGATGTCACTACTGTATGGATGATTGTTGTGGCAATGAACATTCCCAGCACGATGCCCGGGAGGCTGCCGATCTCAGGGCAGCGCAAAAGCTGGGGCGTCGTTGGATAGCTGCTTAAGACGATCCCGGCCGCTGATGCTCCGCCCAGTAGCACCCATTTCATGTGTTTCCACCTCATCTGACCGGTCAATCCTCGAAGTTACTTGTCGTGAATGGCATCAGCCAATCGCTAGAGAGCCACTGCGATTCCCGTGTTGGCTAACATGCCAGGAATCCTGGGGCAGGAGCTCGGCATAGCGGTGGCATGGGGACTGCGAGCATTTTGATGGATTCCGGCGCGAGAATCAACGGCTTCACGCGTCCGTTCCAGTTCTTTTGAATCTTTGATTGCATCCAGGCCGTCATCGTTGTGAGCATCTGCGCCAATCCCCTGGATTCACGCTTCGTAGAGTGTTGTGTGTGGGCAGCCTGAATTCTTTAGCGCGTCCTGGGCTTAATGATGGGTTTATTGAACAGTTATTTTGATCGTCCAGGTCTTCCTCAGCTGGCGCCGAGGTGGTCTCTGGGCTCCCCCATTGCGACCGACGGAGCACCAAGACTGCGGGCCTGATGCAACCCAGCCTCAGCGTCGGTGTCCGGGACTTCTTCCCTTATCGGTTGGCGAAGGAGATGATTCTTCGCAACACTGATTTCTGACATGGCTGATCCTGGGTCTGCCAGCCAGGGCCTCGGCGCCCTGCTTGGTGAGCTGGCCGCTTTCGGCCTGGCGATCGGCTTCTCGCCGCTTCACATCGGTCTGTTGCTGTTGCTGTTGCTCGGCCCCCGGCCGCTGCAGCGGGGCGGTTGGTTTGTAGCCGGTTGGCTGATCACCGCCGTTTTGGTGGTAACGCTGCTCACCACCGCCGGCCATGGACTGTTCCTCGGCATGGAAAAGGGCAGCAGCCACCGCACCGGCCTGGATCTGGTGGCTGCAGGCGTCCTGCTGGGGCTCGGGATGAAGGAACTGCTGAACAAAGGGGATGGGAGCGCAGAGCCCCCGGGTTGGACCCGCAAACTCGACCAGTTCTGCGCCATGCCGCTGCCGCTGCTGCTGGCGGTCAGTGCTGCCTTGGAGGTGGTCAGACCCGACGCTCTGTTTCTGTTCACCAAGACGGCCGGCAGCCTGTTGGCTGCCGGCCTGGGCACGGGCACAGAACTGCTCGCCACTGGTGTGTTCAGCCTGGTGAGCGCCAGCCTGCTGTTGATGCCGCTGTTGGCTCTGCTGTTGGCCGGCCCTGAGCGCGTGCTGGCGCTGTTGGAGCGGGGCAAGCAGTGGTTGTTCGCCAAAGGCGACCTGCTGGTGGGTCTAGTGAGCGTGGCCCTGGCGTTCTATCTGGGCTGGCAGGGCATCGAGGGCCTGCATCTGGGGTGAGCGAGAAGCATCGGGCTCTGGTGAAGCCCCAAGGGGGAAGGGGCGGCCCTCAGGTGATCACGGTGGGGCGATCCATCCCCGTGCGGGTTTTGATTTCGGCCAGTCCATCGATTGCCGTGATCAGCTCGCCGAGGGCGATTTGGGGATCCTGGCTGAGGTTGCCGCTAGGGGGCACATAGCTCTCCAGGTAAACCCGCAGGGTGGCTCCCTGGGTGCCGGTGCCGGAGAGGCGCAGCACCACTCGGCTGCCATCGTCGAGCAGCAGACGCAGGCCTTGGCCGCTGGTTAGGGAGCCGTCCACCGGATCGGTGTAGGCGAAGTCGTCGGCGGTAGCGACGCTGCGGCCGGCGAAGCTTTGGCCCACCAGCGCGGGCTGCATCTCCTTGATGCGGTTGTAGAGGCCGTGGGCGGCCTCGCTGGCGATGGCTTCGTAGTCGTGGCGAGAGTAGTAGTGCCGGCCGAAACGGCTCCAGTGCTCGGCCATGATCCTGCTCACCGGCGCCTGCTTCCTGGCCAGGATCTGCAGCCAGAACAGCACGGCCCAGAGGCCGTCCTTCTCGCGGATGTGGTTTGAACCCGTGCCGAAACTCTCCTCACCGCAAAGGGTGATCCGCCCCGCGTCAAGCAGGTTGCCGAAGAATTTCCAGCCCGTTGGCGTTTCGAAGCAGGCCAGACTAAGCTCCTTTGCCACCACATCGGTGGCGGCGCTGGTGGGCATTGAGCGAGCCACACCGGCAAGGCCATCGGCGTAGCCCGGGGCCAAGGTGGCGTTGGCGGTGAGCACCGCCAGGCTGTCGCTCGGGTTCACGAAGCAGCGAGCCCCCAGCACCATGTTGCGGTCGCCGTCGCCATCGCAGGCGGCACCGAATTTGTAGGCATCGCTGCCCATCAGCAGCTCGGCCAGGTCGTGGGCGTAGGTGAGGTTGGGATCGGGGTGGCCGCCGCCAAAATCTTCCAGGGGGATGCCGTTGCGCACTGTGCCCGCGGGAGCGCCGAGCAATTCCTCGAAGATCCGGCTGGCGTAGGGGCCGGTCACCGCGTGCATGGCATCGAAGGCCATCGGAAAGTCGCCCCGCAGCAGATCGCCGATCTGGTCGAAGTCGAACAGGCGCTGCATCAGCGCTACGTAGTCGTCGACGCCATCAATAACCTCAACCTGCAGGTCGCCAATGCGGCTGAGCCCTGGCGTTGAGAGGTCGGGATCGCTGCCGCCTGCGCAGATCCGATAGCCGCCTAGTTCCAAGGTGGCGGCGTAAATCGCGTCGGTGATCGATTCCGGCGTGGGGCCGCCGTTGGCGCCGTTGATCTTGACGCCGAAATCGCCATCGGGGCCGCCGGGGTTATGGCTGGCCGAGAGGATCACCCCGCCTACGGCGCCGTGTTGACGTATCAGGTGGGAGGCGGCTGGGGTGGAGAGGATGCCGCCGGTGGTGGTAATCAGCCGGGCCACGCCATGGGCGGCGGCCATGCGGGCGATCACGCTGATGGCTGCGAGGTTGCCGTAGCGACCGTCACCTCCCACTACCAAGGTGCCACCGGCCACGCCTGGCAGCACCTGCAGGCTCGCTTCGATGAAGCTCTCTAGGTAGTGGGGGGTCTGGAACTGGCGACTGCTCTTGCGCAGACCGGAGGTGCCGGGCTTCTGGTCGCTGAAAGGCTGGATCAGGGAAATCTGCCGAATGCTCACGGGATTACTGCTGGTCATCGGCCGAATCCACAGGGGCACTGGGGCACCAAATTAGCCTTGGCTTGTCACCTTCCCAGAACTGACTAGCTTCCAAGGGAAGGCAGTTGAATGGGGACAGGGGTGTTGGCCGAAAACAGGTTTGCCAGCGGGCACATTTGGAGAGTGGCTTGCTTAGCTGGCTTGGTGCTGACAGCCAGCTCCTTGGCGGCCACAGAAGCCGGCCGGGCGGCAGTGATGGGGGGAGCCCGCGCCCTTCCTTTGGCGGAGGCGGTGCAGCGCAGTCGGTTGGCAGCTGAAGCCGTGATCCAGCGACGCGGCAAGGAAACCTGCCTGCGCGGCAAGCTCACCAATGCCTTACTGGGCCTGTCTGCCAGCTGTGAAGTTGCTGCTCAGAAGGATGGTCTCTGTGCCTTGGCCGATCAGGCGGTGGTGCAGGTCGGCTGGTCGCTGGCTTTTATGGACAGCACTGCCCAGCAGGTGCTGAACCTGATCGAGAGCCAGCCGGGATCGGGATCAGGACCAGGACCAGGATCAGGACCCCGGAATTAGGTTGAACACACCTTTTTTCTCCTTGGGTTTGGTGTCGGTTTTGCTCGGGGCGACCGAGCGGGTCTGCTGTTTGCAGAAGGGGATCACGTCCTGGCCGGCTCGGTTGAGAGCTTCGCGCCTTTCAAAAGTGTTTGTGGTAGCTGGCTTTGCCCGTTCGCGGATCGTCCAGATGGCGTCCTTGCAGGTGGCGCCAAGGCGGGGGTGATCCATCAGCGGATCGGCCATGGTGCTTGCCTTGCCGCAGGCTTCAATTGTGTTTTCTCTTCCGCAGGCGAAGGTTTGGAGCTGGAGCTCTCGCAACAGTTCCATGGAGGGGTATGGCGGGTCCTTGGGTGCTGCCTGTAGGGGGGCAGCCAGCAGGGCGATCAGGCCAAGGGCAAGTGCGGGATCAATCCGAGGCGCGGCCATGGTTCCACCGGGGTTGCCCCCATCATGGCGGTCCTGGCAGCTGGGCTAGTCCCTGGCGCAGCGGTTGTTGCTGCTGTCTCCAGTGGGCTGCGATCGCGGGACCCACAAGGGGTGCGGCGATCGCCAGAGCCCCCCGCAACCAACCCTGCTGCCGCAACTGCTCTCCCCGGGCTGCTTCGGCAGCCTGCAGGGTTTGCATGCTGATGATTTCGGGCCGCCGCTCCGCCTCAATTTGGACGGCCACCCCATCAAGGGCAGCGCCGCTGCAGCCACTGCTGAGCAGAGGCAACAACCGCATGGCGGCTACCCAGGCATCACGCAGGGCCATGTTGATGCCCTGGGCTCGCACCGGTCCCATCGGGTGGGCCGCATCGCCAAGCAGTAGCAGGCCCGGGTGGCACCAGCGCTCCGCTAGTCCCACTTGCACCGTCAGCCGGCTGGGCGCCCCCAACCCGCCGCGCCACTGCCGTAGCCAGGCCGCTAACTGAGGCGGACTCAAGGCTGCCATCCGCTCGATCCAGCCTTCTCTGCTGAGCTCGGGTGTGGCTTGAGACTTGCCCATAACCCAACCCAGCTGAACGCCGCCGCTGGCGCTTTCGAAAGCGCTGAAAACCCCCTGGGGCCCCACCAGGGTGGTGAAGGAGCCCGCTAAAGGCGAGGCGGCGGGACTGGCCAGTTGAAACCAGAGCAAGTCGATCGGGCTGGGGCTGCTCTGCAGCGCTAGTCTTGCCTTCTGGCGCACTAGGGAGCCCCGGCCATCGCAGCCGACGACAAGGTCGGCAGTTAGCTGACGGCCATCGCGCAGTTGCACCCCCGCCACCCGCTCCTGCTGCCACAGCAGGTCAACCACCGGTTGGCCCCGCTCAATCGCAAATGAGGGGTAGGTGCTGCCCCGTTTCAGCAGGGCCTCCAGCAGGGCCGGCTGGCTCACCAGGGTGCAGGGCCGGCTCGGATCGCCGCCGAGGGGCTCGGTGGCGGTGAATAGCTCCTGGCCATTCACCACGAAGCGCCATTCCACCAGGGGCCGGTGGGGCAGGCCTGGAATCAGCTCGAGCAGCCCCATGGCCGCCAGGGCCTCTAGCCCGGAGGGCATCAGCGCTTCGCCGCGGAATTGACGCTCCAGGTTGGTGCCGGCCTCTACCAGGATTACGGCCATACCGCCACGGGCCAGCAGTAGGGCCAAGCTTGCCCCCGCTGGTCCGGCACCCACCACCACCACCTTGGGGCGGTGGCTCAAGGGGCCACTCAAACGAAGGAGTTGTAGTTGCGAGTGCCGCCGCTCACCGGGTCGACATGGCCCGTCAACTGGCTTTTCTTGCTGAGCAAATATTCCACCAGCTCCTGCTGAACGGCCAACAGTTCATTGGTGCAGCCGCGGAATGCAGCCCGGTGGCGTATTTCATCGTGCCGGGTGTGCAGGTCGCGCAGCATCAGCTGGATGGCATCCAGGGTGGCCGACGTGTTGCGGGAGGCCGGCGGGGCATTCAAGGCACGCTCCGTTCCACTGACCATGGCCACAGCATTGAGGGGAAGGCCAAGCGTAGGAGGGGGGCCGCCTGGATCACGGCTCCCGATCAGCAGTCGCCAAACAGGGTGCTGGACACCTGATGGAATGTTTCAAAGGTGTCTTGGTGATCCAGCCCGCTCACTGCCAGGGAGACGGTCTGCTGGCGGGGGTTGCATTCCACTGCCAGGCTCACTGCCCTGGCGCCATGGTCGGCATGGAAAGCGGCGCTCTGGCCGTCAACGGCGTAGAGGGTTTCGGGGGCGTGGGTGAAGCCGAGCTGGTTGGCCAGCAGGCTGATGCCGGCGAGGGACTGGGCCAGACTGCCGTCGCAGCGGATGGCAGTGGTGTAGACCACCGGCGCAGCTGGGGTGGTGTCCTCACCCGGCAACACCAGGGAGCTCGCCAACGACTTCATCAGGCTGCCGGTCTTCGCCAAGGTCTTCATCGGCGTCGTAGGCCATCCGAACTATTAGACTTTAGGAGCAGATCACTAGATGTGGTGTTTGGGGTTGCCAGGGGCCCACATATGGTGGGTGGAGCGCCCATCCCCCTCTTTCCCGACTCAGCTGCGCTGAACCCAGCTCTCGCCAGACGAGCGACCTTGCCTGTCCGACTCGGATCAAGGAGGTAGAACGTTTATTTGGATATTTCTTTGCTGACGAAGCAATTGCGACCCCTGGCTTTGCTTCATAGAGCAAATTGTCAAGCTCTTGAATCACGTCTTCAAAAATGACTTTAACGCCAGAAGCGCAATAAAGTATGCCTGCACTCATTAAGATGCCTTCAGGGAAATCAGAGGCTCGTTTCGCTTGGCTTCGAAGACCGTCTTGAATGGCGCTGAGCCAACTTATGGTTTCATCGGGCAACTGCGAGGGAATGGCGATAACAAATTCGTCGCCGCCAAATCTTGCGGCAAATGCCTGATCTCCTAATTGCGCTGATAATGCAGCTCCAACCCGCTTCAGAGCCTCGTCTCCTCTTGCGTGTCCGTAGTTGTCATTGATCAACTTGAAGTTGTCAATGTCAATCATGATCAGGCTAATAGGCTCCTGTGCCTGAGTCTTTAGTCGCAATTTCTCGAGCTGCTCAATGAATGCGTTTCTTCGCAGGCATCCTGTGAGCTCATCGATGTTGGCGCTGGCGTGCAAACGACTGTTTGCCTGTTTCAGGATCTCGAGCTGACGTCTTTCCCATGGATGGGCGTTGGCCGAATTGAGGTTGCTAGATGCGGCTTCCTCACTGAGGGCATCCCGTTGGGCTTGGCCTGAGAGCTGGGCAACCATGCCTGTCACCTCTATGGCTGTGCCATAGGTGCCGATCACCTCTCCATTCTGATTGCGACGGGATCGGGCGGTGTAGGCCAAAATAACAGGCTGCCCATCAATACGTAAGTGCTTAGTGATGTGGTTGTTTACTGAGTCACCAGCTAGTAATCTCTGAAATATCTGCAGGTCGTAAGGCAATTGATCAGAGTCAACTCTTTCGGTAAAGAAACGACCTAGCAGGCCTTCGGGGGGCGATGCCGTAAATGGCATTGCACGCAGAGTTAAGGTATGACCATTTCCCTTCAATGTCGACCTCCCAGAATAGATCTGGATGGCTCTCTATCAGCTCTTGTGGGAAATTAAGATTTGACGCAAATTTGGGAAGATGATTATGGCTATTTTGGGGCGGGCAGGCCGTGCTTGCTAAATAGTTATTCCGAGAATTCTCGGGTGAGGTATCGGCGTCAGTCATGTATTGATCGTTTTGTAAGTGTTAGGGAGTAGGCATCCGCTGGGCCGCGGAGGCGTGCTGGGGCTCAAATTCAAATGCTCTGCATTTTAATTGTTTTGTGCCATTATGCATCGTCTTAGTGTGACGCGTAGTAAATCTTATGGCCAGGCATGGGTTAAGGTTCTGAAGTGTTCTATGCATAGCTTGCATAGAGACCTGGCTTCCAGTGTTATTGGTACATCTCAGCGATCCCAGTTCTCCCCTGAGCCAATATTTAGAACTGAGGTGGTGTGAGTTTGGCTTGAACCCCTCTGAACACTGCTGCCCCGAGCAATTGCTTGTGCACCATTCCTTCAATGTATGGGCAATGAATTCAGGTTCAATGTTCATGCGCCGATGGGTGACTGCCGATACCTCCAATTCTGGCTGCTGTCGCTGATCAGCAGATCAGCAAGCCCAAGTTCCACTACGCAGGTGGCGGTATCAGCGGCTCCTGCGTAGATCAGCAGTGAATCCTCCTGTTGGATGATGCCAGTGGGGAACACCACATTTGGCACAAATCCCAGACGTTCATACTCCATCTCTGGTGCCAATATCTGCTCTCCTGCGCTGAGAATCTTCGAGGGCTGATCGAGATCCAAAAGCAGCTTTCCAGCCCCATAGCTGCCGATGCCGCTTTCACCTTCGCCCTTATTGTTGCCGTGATAGATCACCAACCATCCCTCCTTTGTGCGGATCGGTGGTGTGCCCGCGCCGATGCGGCCGCAATCCCAGCCTGCACTAGAGCCCAGCAGGGGCTGGTGCTTGCCCCAATGCAGTAGATCGGGTGATGAGGCCAGCCAAATCTCCGGACGGGAAAAATCATGGGCAGTGGTGGGCCGATGCAGCGCGAAATACTGGCCGCCGATAAGCTCCGGGAACAGCACCACATCCTTGTTTTCCGGGCAGAAGATCGGCCCGTGGAACTTGAAGGAGCTGAAATCAAGTGTAGAGGCCAAAGCTGTTGCCGCACCGTGGGGGGATACGGCTACATAGGTGATATAAAAATGACCATCAATTGGCGTGATGCGGGGATCCTCGATGCCATAGCTCTCACAGCCGAGGCTGGGCCGGAGGATTTGCTGCTCACTGGGCTCGATCTGGCGACCGTCGGCGCTGCGAACCACGCGCAGATGGGAGGTGGAAGTGAGCCGCAGCAGGCCCGTTTTCCTGATCTTCACTACCCTGGCATCTTCAACAATCAATTCCTGCTCAGCCAGCCAATCGATAACTATTTTTCCTGCCTCCAGATCCCAGCGCGGCAAACCCACGAAACCCGGCCGGATCTGCCTAGGCGCCTCGGCAACCCTGATAATTAGCACAACTCCCTGCTCCGTTGTGACGGCGCCTGGATTGAAGGCGCCAACAACTCGCATGTCTTGCTGAGAAGGTGCAAGCTGCTCAGGGGTCAGCAGGCAGCTGCTAAATAAACGGGGTCTCATCCGCCAGGCTCAGCTAGCTGCGTTGCCGCGCAGGCCATGGCGAGGGAGTTGCGGCCATTCTCCTCAGTGATCAGCCGTTGATGGGAACGATCTGCAATCCAGGCGATCTGGTCGGCGAACAGTGCCCGCAGTAGCTCGCAATAACGGCGCATCTTCTCGGCCTCCAATCCAGCATGAAGATCGATCTTCTGATAGGTGTCAAAGTCTTTGTGGCGTCCACGGGCTAGGCGCTTAGAGCCGCTATAGCTTTCGAGAACATCAAGCCTGGCGTCAGGGAAGATCTGCATCAACCTGCGCGATTGCTCTTCATCCACCACGGCCCGCAGCCGGACCCGAGTAGGTACCCATTCCTCCAGGGTCAATTCACCGTGTTCAAATAGCAGCCTGAATTCCTGGCGCTCCAGCCGCGCCGGCTGGGTGAAGCCGTGATAGAAGTTGATTAGGGCACCATTGCCGTAGCGCACCACGCACTGCACCTGCTCCTCAATGCCGGAGCCTGGGCGCAGAGTCCGCTGGGAGGAGACAACCTCTCCCTTCCCCAGCCAACCTTCGAACAGATCGAAGAAATGCACGCCATGTTCAATGAAGATGCCGCCACTTTTGCTGCGATCCCAGAACCAGTGCTCGGCTGAAAGCCCCTCATCGCCGGCGGCATTATCAAACCAGCCATGCAGGCACTCGCCGATCACCTTGGAATCGATCAGTTGGCGCACGGCCTCAAATAGCGGGTTGTAGCGCTGCATCAGGTTGGCGATGCAGAGGCGATCGCGGGAGCGGGCCAGCTGCAATAGCTCATCAGCTTGGGCCAGGCTTAGCGCCAGCGGCTTCTCGCAGATCACATGCTTGCCTGCCTCCAGTGCTGCACGCACCTGGGCGTAATGGAGGAAGGGCGGCGTGGCGATGTAAACAAGGTCAACCTGATCAAGTTGGAGCAGGCTTTCCACCTCCAGGGTTTCAGTAACTCCGAAACGGCGGGCCATGGCGAGGGCCGCCTCTCGATGGGTGCCAGCCATGGCCACCAGCTCGGCCCCCTCAACTTGTAGAAACTGCTGGAGGGCAAACAGGCCAAACCCTCCCGCTCCTATGGCGCCGATGCGGATCTTATTCATGGCTTGGGGATTGAATGGCGAGCGAGTTCGAGTAGTCGCATTTCCTGCAGAGCCAGGAGGAAGGCCAGGGTTGATTCGGCACCCTGGTTCATGTTGACGCTGTCGTCTTGAAGACCGTCAAAGCAGCCGCCAGTGCGTGCGTCATAGAGCGGCAGGTGCAGGTCGTTGTCGCCTATGAACCAGGCAAAGGCTCGCCAGGCCTCGCGGAGCCAGAAGCTATCGCCCGTAGCTGACCAGGCCTCAACGCAGGCCGAAACTGAAGCGCAGGCCTCCAGTGGTTGCTGGTCGAAGGTGGCCCGCTGCTGGCCCCGGCGGTAGAAGCCATTGGAACCAATTGGTCTGAAATGGCCAGCTTCAGCGGTTTGCTCTGCCATCAACCAGCGCAGACTGCGCAGACCCACATCAAGGGCTTCGCTTCGATTTGACCAGCGGCCGCTGAGGATCAGGGCGTGCGGCAGTGAAGCATTGTCGTAACTGAGCACCTGCTCAAACCAGGGCCATTCATCAGCGGAGTTCTGATTGAAGGCCATCAGCAACTGATCGGTGAGGGTATCGCGCATCAGATCGACGGTTCGATCGCCACTCAGCTTGCGCAGATACTCGTGGATAGCCTTGAGTCCAAGGGCCCAAGCCCGTGGGCTTGTTGTTTTGGTGACCGAGGGCAACGCCATCTGAAACAGATCCACTGCCCAGTGACGCAAATCATTGCGGCGGGATCTCCCCACACAGGCAGCCAGGGCTAGCAAGGTGCGGCCCAGGCAATCATCGGAGCCGTCTTCATCGAGCCAGGTGCGCTCGAAGCTCATGAAGTTATGAAATCGGCACGTTCCCGGGATGTAGGCATAGTTAATGAACGATGCATAACAAGTGGCCAGTGCTTGTACATCGGGCGTGGCGTCGCCCGATTCTTCCAGCATTACAAGTAATTGCAGTGCGCGAACATTGTCATCCGTACAATATCCTTCCTTGAAATTGGGGAACGTGAATTTGGCGTGCTGATAAATACCTGTTGAATCCGAGATTCTCTTCAGGTGCTCAATCCTCAGGGCTGGAAGCTCGCGCGGTTCCTGCTCCAGGGGCTTGATGGGGGAGTGCAGTACCACTCCGTTGCCACGCTCTAGTCTGGCGCGCTCAAATGAGCTGGCATAAAGTTCAGCCACCTGACTCCAGATCATGCCCCTACCCAGTAGGTAGGCCTGCTTGCGCATGGCATGTCTACGCACTTCATCGATCAACAAACCGATCAGTGCATCGGCAATTGCATCACTGTTGTGAAAGGGCACTAACACGCCCCGGTCTTCAGCAAGCAGCTCTTCTGCGTGCCAGTAGGGGGTGGAGATCACCGCCTTGCCGCAACCGAAGGCATAGGAGAGGGTGCCGGAGGTGATCTGATCACGGTTGAGATAGGGAGTGATATAAATATCCGCAACACCAAGAAAATCTTTAAGCTCTTCAGCGCTCACAAACCGGTTGTAAAAGATCACCTGCTTTCTCACCCCAAGCTCAAGGGCAAGCCTCTCAAGACTTAAGCGATAGGTTTCGCCCTGCTCGCGTAGCAGGTGGGGATGGGTGGCACCCAATACGATATAGACGACCTCGGGGAACACCTTGACCACCTCAGGTAAGGCCCGGATAACGTTTTCTATCCCCTTGGCTGGCGAGATCAGCCCAAAGGTAAGAAGAACTTTTTTGCCCTCAACACCAAACTGATCTTTGTAATAGTTGGGATCTACAAACGGCATGTCTGGCACGCCATGGGGGATCACATCAAGATGATCTGCTTGCAACCCGTAGATTTCCTCAAGAATTCGGCGTCCCCTTTCACTCATCACAATGATCCGTGATGAAAGTGCCACGAGCTCTTTCATTACATGCAGATGTTCGGCGCTGGGCTCCTCCAGAATCGTATGGAGTTGGGTAACCACAGGGATATGGACATGGCGTAAAAGAGTAAGGATATGGTTGCCAGCCGGCCCGCCATAGATGCCAAACTCGTGCTGGAGGCAGATGACATCGGTGTCGGTGAGATTCAGAAAATCGGCAGCGCGGCGATAGCTGCTCAAATCCTGTTCTGCAATCTCAAAACGAACTTCCGGTGGATAGGCGTAGCCTTCGGGAACGTCGTTTACCGCAACGATGAAGCATTCGTTGTCGGCTGCGTCGTCGGAGAGAGCTCGATAAACCGAGTGTGAGAAGGTAGCGATCCCACATTTTCTTGGCAGATAGTCGCCAATGATTGCAATTTTTCGAGTAGATCTTGGCTTCAAGGATATTTCTCCAGTGGGTTGGCCTTCAATTCTCGTAATAACTCCTTAACGGATACGGTGGCAAAAGTGGCTGACTGATCGCTCATGGCGTAAGGTATGATCAGCTTATCGGCATGGATTAGTGATCCGCAGCTATAGACAACATTCGGAACATATCCCTCTCTCTCCTGCTGAGTTGGCTCTAGCAGGGGCTCCTTGAGGCGGCCGATCACCTGGCCGGGATCGTTAATGTCGAGCAGAATCGCACCTATGGTGTATCTACGCATCGGCCCAACACCATGGGTCAGTACCAGCCAGCCAGCTTCGGTTTCGATTGGGGAGCCACAGTTGCCAATCTGAACGAACTCCCAGGGGTAGGTGGGCCGCATCAAAATACGCTTTTCGTACCAGAAGTGCAGCTGGTCTGAATACATCAGATAGATATTCTCTCCATCCTGCCTGGAAAGCATGGCGTAAGAGCCTCCCAGTTTCCTTGGGAATAGGGCCATGCCCTTATTTGCCACTTCAGGGCCGTTTAAGGTGCTTATTTTGAACTGGGTGAAGTCTTTGGTTTCCAGCAACTGAGGGAAGACAAGCTGACCGTCATAGGCGCTATAGGTCGCATAATAGGTAGTTTGACCGTCTTCCTTGAAGGCAACAAATCGTGCATCTTCAATGCCTCGACTTTCGGTAGGAGAGGTGGGGAAGATAGCCCGCTCTGAGCAGTCGTCACCTGGGTCGAAGCTGAGCTCGTAGTTTGCGCGTGCCAGCGATAGTACGCTTTCCACTATCTGCGCGCTGTCTGTATTGGCGAGACGATCACTGCGTAGGACCTGGTTGGTTAGCTGCTTGAGTTTCTCAAAGCTGAAAGAATCAGGTAGCTGATCCATCAGCCGCTGAGCAAGATGCGAAAGCAAGCCCATTTCAACAAGCTTTTGCTCGAAAAGATGCTTGTCATAGCTTGGGTTTGGATGCACATCAGCAGCTGCCACAAAGGGGCTCGGCTGATCGAGGGCGATGCCTCCCTGTCGGTCGATTACGCCAGTGCGAAAAACAATTGAGGAGATATGGCCTTCGCCCGTCGCCCGTAGGCTTAGGAGAAAGCGCATGCTGCCTTCATCGATTCCCGACTGATCCGGATGCCGCACGATTGACGGATTGAAGAGAGCCGCCGCTTCAAGGGAATATTCCAGCGTGAAATAGGCACCGATCAGCAGCCTTTCGCAGCGGTTAAGAGGCCGATCGGTGATCAGATGCTCGCTCACATGGCCGAAACGAGTGAGCAGAAAGGCCTGCAACTTTTCATGGCGGCCTTCAAAGCTCTCCAGCATGATGGAGGCTTCGCGCTCCGCCTCGGAGCGGCTTAGGGCCATGACCCGAGCAACAATTCGTTGAATGCGTTCCCTGCCACTCGTTTCGAAGGCCCTTAAAAAAACCCGCGAAGGGTCCGGTCGAATTTGAATATTTGTTCTGTTGACCTGAAGTGACATAGTTTATAGCCTGCCTTAGGGATCAAAAAAGCTAGAAATAAAAAGGTCGGGTTAAAAAAGGTATGAATATTGTTGCCTTTGTGTTTGGTGCCCGTTCAGGCCTGGATTAGCGCTGCGAATATTTGCCTTCCTTCACCCTAGATGCTGGTTTCAATTCTGGTTGCATTTCAGGTAAAAAATACTTGCGATAAGGTCCCTTGATGCTGCGATTTCAGTAGCGGACTCGCTCTCGTCTCCAGTGGCCGTCCGTACGTTGATTCCGGTTCAGCGGCTGCAGAACGAGTAACCCCTCCGCAGGGTCCCCCTCTGCCAGGAAAGTTGACGCCTCTCCATCTCGACCACTTTTTCCACCAGGGGGCTTGATGGAGCAGAGCAAT
>NZ_JAGQDB010000005.1:0-57311 GCF_024346495.1 Cyanobium sp. A1C-AMD
ACAGGCCGCCGAGCACGGCGTACAACTGCTGGCTGCCAGCGGCCTGCTGTACGCGGCCAATGGCCAACAACAGGCAAGCCGGGAGATGACCTGGGTCGGCGGCGGTGCCACCGTCGGCATCCTGCTGTTGCTGTTACTGGCGTTCCGTCGTTGGCGCGTGTTGCTGGCGTTTGTCCCGGTGCTGGTGGGCATGCTGTTTGGTGCAGTGGCCTGCGTGGCGCTGTTTGGCCATATGCATGTGATGACCCTGGTGCTGGGGGCGAGCCTGATCGGCGTGGCGGTCGACTACCCGCTGCACTACCTGTCCAAGAGCTGGAGCCTGCAACCCTGGTGCAGTTGGCCGGCCTTGCGCCTGACCCTGCCAGGCCTGAGCCTGAGCCTGGCCGTTGAAGCTGCCCAGCAGCCCACCCCCGGCGATGGCGAGTCCAAGCAGCAGTTGGGCCTGGGGCGATGGGGTATGGGCTGCCATGCCGATGCACTAGTTCAGACTGCTCCCACTCTGGCCCCCCGCATGGGGGATCGCTGCCGTGAACGACATCTGGAACGACCCCTTAATTGAGCAACTGGCTGCTGAGTCCCGGGAGTTTGATGGCACTGGTCGGGATCCGGAGCGCAACTGCTGGCTGGCCGTGCATCGGTATGTGCACGGTGTACTTCCCAGCGAATACGACATCCGCGAGGTTCCGGAGGAGCTTTATCTGGCCGTGCTGGCTGCCCGCCGAGGCCAGAACTGAGATCCGGGCAGAGTTTTTCCCGGATTTTCGCTCAGCTACGGAGGCCAACAAAAAACCCCGACCTTGGCCGGGGTTTGCTGAAGGACTAATTGGATAATTGAGTCAGGAAGACCAGCCCAGGAACACCGGCCCCGGAAGACCAGCCCTTAGATCAGGCCCAGCCCTTAGAAGACATGTCTTCGACGTAGGCAGCGACATCAGCGATGTCACCTTCGCTGAGCTTGCCACCGAAGGCAGGCATGGCGTTCTTGCCGTTGGTTACCTGGTAAGCAATGGCAGCTTCGTGGCCTTCGCTGTAGTTGGCCAGGTAGGCCGTTAGGGCATCCTGCTTAAGGGTGCGCTCGGCATTAACAACGTTGCCACCACCCATGTGGCAAGCGGCGCAGTTGGCGGAAAAGATCTGGCCGCCATGGGCCACATCGGCAGCGAAGCTAGGAGCAGCACCCAGCACGAGCGCTAGGCAGAGAGCGATCAGAGAGAAGAGACGGCGCATGGGGGGCGCTTAAAAGCATGGGCAACTCGACAAAATTAAGGCGTGAACGGGGCTGATGTGACCTCTGGCAACCAGGTTCGAAACAATTGCCACAAAGTTGGCTGTGAGGTGGGATCAGCTAGGTGCCAAGACGTTGATTTCAGCGGTCATCCCTGCTGCCCGATGGGGCTCACACCAGATCGCGTAGCGGCCGGGCATATCAAATTTTTGCTCCCAGCTTTCGCCCAAAGCGAAGCTGAGGGGTTCATGGCTCCATTCGGGATGGCCTGCCACGATCAAGTTGTGGGGGCCGAGCCCCCGTACTTCAAAGCTCACTGTGTCGCCGGCGTTGATCGTCAGCTGTTCGGGTTGGAACACCAGAAAGCCTTCGTCGTTGCCCAGCAGCATCGTGAACACGAGGCAGCCCAGCAGCAGCCTCCCGACCAGCCAACCATGCCTGTGCTTGCTCATCTGTGCGGCAGGCCAGCGGTTTCGAACACCGCTTGGAGCGTTGGTGCATAGCTCACCAGGCCAAAGCGTTCTGGTGGGCTCACCGGCTCGTGCACGAAGTGGCGTTGACGAATTGAGAAGCGATCCCAGGCATTGACTTCGATGCGTAGCAGTTTGATCAGGGCTTCGATTAACCAGCCTTGCAGGTCGATCCCAAAGGATGGCTGCCAGCTGCGGCGCCAACGGCAGAGCTGGGCCACGGTGTCATTGACGCTGATCGGCGCCTGGCCGAGCACCAGGCGCCGCAGAGCTCCCTGGTTTGGTTCCGGATTGGGTTGATGGGGCTGGGTGGTCAAATGGGCGCACACCAGGGCTATGTCGGCGGCGTGGATGAAGTGGAAGCTGGCTTCGGTGCGCAGCCACTTAGCAAGCCACAACCAGCGGGTTGCCTCCTTAATCCCGGCGGTGAGATAGCTGGTGGGATGGCGGTCGCCCGGACCCACCTGACCCCCAAATACCAGGGTGGGAAATACGGCCACAATTTTGGCGGCTAGGGGGTGGGCCTCCAGTTGCTGCAGGCAGAGGGCCTTGGTTTGGATGTATTCCGTGCCAAATTCCGCTGCCTCGGGCAGCAGCTGCAACTGCCGATCCAGAATTGAGGCGGTGGAGAAGTAGATCACCTGCTCCAGCCATACAGGGCTGGTGAAAGCCAGCAGCTGCTTGACCGCGTCCACGTTCACCTGCTGGGCTCTTAGGGGATCGCCCCAGGCGGTGGCCGTGTGGATGATGCGAGTAGCGGTGGCGATTGCACCGGCATGGGGCGTTAGCTCCCGCAGGTCACCGACCAGCAGGGTGACCCGAGGATCAGCTGCTGAAACAACCGTGAGCTTGGTTGGATCACGGAGCAGGAGCAGCAACTCCGCATCGCTGTGGCGATAGAGCTGCTCGGTGATGTATTGGCCAACGCAGCCACTAGCCCCTGTGATCAGGATCCGCTGGGGTCGGGATCCTCCCGCGGGGCTGCTCAAGCCGCCGCTCCGATGCGCTCCATCACACTCTTGCCGGCTTCAAAGAAGGCACGGCCGTTTTCTTCTGGAGTGCCCGGCAGGATGCCGTGGCCCAGGTTGAGAATGTGCTTGCGGCCGCGGGCTTTGCGCACGGTGTCGTCGATGCGGGCCTGGATGGCCGCTGGGGTGCCGAATAGCAATCCGGGATCCACGTTGCCCTGCACGCCAATGTGCTCGGGTAGGCGGGCCAGGCCCTCGGCCATGTCCACGGTCCAGTCGAGCGAAATGATGTCTACCCCGGTGCGTGCCATGCGCTCAAGTACGCCGGCGCTGCCGGAGATGTAGAGGATGAAGGGGGTATCGGGGTGGGTTTGCTTAACCAGATCCACCACCTTCTTCTGGTAAGGCGCCGCGAAGCTGTCGTAATCCATGGGGCTGAGCTGGCCGGCCCAGGAATCGAACATCTGCACCACCTGGGCGCCGGAATCGATCTGGTAGCGCAGGTAGGTGGCAATTGACTCGGCGAAGTGGTCTAGGAGCTTGTGCAGCAGCTCCGGCTCTTTGAAAGCCATCGCCTTGATCACGGCGTAGTTCTTGCTGCTTTTGCCCTCCACCACATAGGCGGCCAGGGTCCAGGGGGCACCCACAAAGCCGAGTACAGCAGCTTCATTGCCAACCGATTGACTTAAACGGGTGAGCACTTCACCCACAAACGGCATGCTCTCGGCCGGCTCCAAGGCCCGCAGTGCCTCTACTTGGGCAAGGTTGCGGATTGGGTCCTGGATCAGGGGCCCCTGGCTCTCAATGATGTCGAAGTTGATCCCCATGCCCGGTAGGGGCGTGAGGATGTCTGAAAAGAGGATCACGCCGTCGGGCTTGAAGGCGTGGAAGGGCTGCATGGAGATCTCGTAGGAGAGATCGGGGTTTTCCGAGCGCTCGCGGAAACCGGGATGGCGGTCGCGCAGGTCGCGATACACCTTCATGTAGCGCCCGGCCTGGCGCATCATCCAAACCGGGGGCCGCTCCACCTGCTCACCTCGGGCGGCGCGCAGCAGCAGGGGGGCGGTTTCGGTCATGGTTGCAAGCAGAGCGAAGCGAGAACTTACCCGAGCAGGGCCCCGGAACCGGTGGCTTCGTCACAGGTGTCTTTATCCAACTGCTGGCTGCGCTTTTCATCGCGACGGAACACCAGCACTGAAAGGGGTGGTAGGCAGAGATCCAGAGATTGCTCATAGCCATGGATGCCCCACTGGTCGGTGAATTTGCCGCCCAGGTTGCCAAGGTTGCTACCGCCGTAGCGCTCAGAATCTGTGTTGAAGGCTTCCTCATAGAAGCCTTCCAGCGGTACTCCAACTCGGTAGTGGGAATGGCTCTGGGGAGTGAAGTTGGCCACCACCACAAGCCACTTGCCCGTGGCACTTTCACGCCGCATGAAGCTGATGATCGAGTGGCGATTGTCGTTGCAATCGATCCACTGGAAGCCGAATTCGCTGAAGTCGTCGCCCCAGAGAGCCCGCTCCGATTTGTAGAAGACGTTGAGATCGTCGACGAGACGCTGCAGCCCCTGGTGAGAGTCGTGCTGCAGCAGCTCCCACTGCAGGTCGCCCCATACATTCCACTCAGCCCTCTGGCCAAATTCCATCCCCATGAAGATGGTTTTCTTGCCGGGATGGGTCCACATGTATGCCAGCAGTGCCCGCACGTTGGCAAATTTTTGCCAGTCGTCACCAGGCATTTTATGCAAGAGGTTGCTCTTGCCATGCACCACTTCGTCGTGGCTTAACGCCAGCATGAAGTTCTCGGTGAAGGCGTACCAGATTGAGAAGGTGACGTTGTTCTGATGGAACTGGCGGAACCAGGGATCTAGCTCGAAGTAATCGAGCATGTCGTGCATCCAACCCATGTTCCATTTGAGGTTGAAACCGAGGCCGCCAATATTGGTGGGCTGGGTAACCATGGGCCAGGTGGTGGATTCCTCGGCGATCGAGAGTGCTCCAGGGAAGTGCTCGAACAGCACGTGGTTGGCCTGTTGTAGAAAAGTGACTGCCTCGGTGTTTTCACGACCGCCATGGTCATTTGGCAACCATTCACCATCTGGGCGCAGGTAGTCGCGGTAAAGCATGGAGGCCACCGCATCTACGCGGATGCCGTCGATGTGGAACTCCTCAAACCAATAAACCAGGTTTGCCACAAGGAAGTTGCGCACTTCGTTGCGGCTGTAGTTGAAGATTAGGGTGCCCCACTCCTTATGCTCGCCGATGCGCGGATCGGCATGCTCATAAAGATGGGCGCCATCAAAGAAGGCCAGGCCGTGGGCATCTTTGGGGAAGTGGCCTGGCACCCAGTCGAGGATCACGCCAATGCCTTCGGCGTGGCAGCGATCCACGAAGGCGCGGAATTCATCCGGTGTGCCAAAGCGGCTGGTGGGGGCGTACCAGCCCGTGACCTGGTAGCCCCAGGAACCATCGAAGGGATGCTCCGAGATCGGCATCAGCTCGATGTGGGTAAAGCCGCGGGCTTTCACGTAGGGGATGACCCGATCAGCTAGCTCCGGATAGGTGAGTAGGCGAGCGCCGGGTTTGAGATCGGCTGCAGGCACCGGCGGGCGCGGTGTGCCGTCAGCTTCGATGTAGGGCTGGTCGGCAGCGCCGTGCATCCAGCTGCCCAGATGCATTTCATACACAGACACCGGCTGGTCGAGGGGGTTGCGGCTATCCCGCTCCTGCATCCAGCTCGAGTCTTGCCATTGGTGCCCCGCAAGCGACTCAACGATCGAGCCATTGTTGGGACGAATCTCATGGCGGAAGCCATAGGGGTCTGCTTTTTGATAGCAGTGCCCGTTTTGAGCTCTTACTTCGTATTTGTAGATCTCACCTGGCTTAAGCCCGGGAATGAATAGCTCCCAGGATCCACCCACCCTTGCCTGCATCGGATGGTGGCGGCCATCCCAGCCGTTGAAATTGCCCAGCACCGCCACGCTGCGGGCATTGGGGGCCCAGAGGCAGAACTGAACGCCCTTGACGCCGTTGTGCTCCACCACGTGGGCACCCATACGGCGCCATATGTGGTGGTGGTTGCCCTCTGCAAACAACAGGCGGTCTAGTTCGCCCATCCATTCATGGCGAAACGACCAGGGATCGGGCTGCACGTGTTCGATGCCGCCGCGGTTTACCCGCACTTGGTAAGCGGTACCGGGATCACTGCCCCAAGCTGCTTCGAAAATCCATGGGTGATTCGGAGTGGCCATCGGCAGCGATTGGCCATCGATCAGCAGCTCAACACGCTCTGCCTCAGGCATCCAGACGCGTAGCACCCATCCGCCCGATTCGAGGGGCTGGGGCCCCAGCACCGCAAACGGGTGGTCGTGCCGGCATTCAGCCAGCCGCTGGCAATCGTCCGCCATCCAGTTAAGGGTGAGCAAGGACATGTACCAGCAGCGATCGGAAGGCGAGCTTAGGCGGCTCAGGGCTCAGCGCACCGGCTTGGGGGTGATTGGATCGCTGGGAAAGTCGATGCCGATTATTTCGTTGTTGGCATTAAGGATCACAAAGAGGGAATCGCTAAGACGATTGAAATCGGTATTTACCAGTACAAGGCGCTGGTCGCCGCCGCCCTCGGCCACCACAACCTTGCGGATCCGTACAAATTCGCCGGTTTGACGTTGCAGCTGCTGCCAGCGCACCTGCAGGCTGCTTGCGGAGATCTCCTTCTGCAGTGACAGGCTCAAAAAGCTACGCGCTGAGATGAACTGGCCACTGGTTAGGGCGGTGACAAATCTTTTGGCAACCACGCTCGGTGCCTCATCGGTTACATCCAGGTGGTAACCAGCGAGCTTGCCTTCGGGGTTGAGCACGATGAACAGCTCTCGCTTGCCCATGGTTGTGGTGATGCTGGCCTCAACGGTGGTGTTGCGCAAACCCCCTTGCACGCTGAGCAGGGTCCAGCTCAACAGTTTCGGTTGGGTGCGCATTGTCTCCGCCACCATCGAAGGGCTGCTAACCGCCTTGAGTTCCTCTGAGAATTGGCTGTAGCGCAGGTTGGGATCGCGGCTTTTTACTGCTGCCAAGATCCGATCAGCCGCGGCTCGGGCTGCTTCGACGCTGAGGGCTGGGCGATCCACACCACTGCTCTGGCTCTGGGCCAATGCCGCACTGCCTGATGTTCCTGGCAGTGCGGCCATGGTGATGCTCAGGCCGGTGGCCAGCGCAAGCATGCCGAGAGCCATGCGGCTGAGGGCCTGGGGCTGTTGAACAAAGCGCAGGTGGCGCAGCGACATCGCAAAAACAAACATTTGGATCAGTGTGCCCCAAATTTGCCGCCCAAGAGGGGCAGCAGCTGCAATTGGGAATCAGCCAGTTCAAGCTCCAGCGTGATGACTCGATGGTGCGGGCCTGTAGGCCCGAAGGTCTCGAAGCCGTCGCCGGGGTTTACGGCAATCTGCGGCCAGGCCGCTCCCGCTAAGGAGAGTCGCAACCGTTCCCCGGGGCAGAGCTCAACTAGCAGGGGCTGCAATTGAACTTGCAGCAACGATTTTTCGCCTGCTAGCTGCTGCGTCCTGGCCACACCCGTGCTCAGTTGGAGCACCCTTCCCTGGGGATCAATCACCGAGAGAGCTGCACAAAGGTCAAAGCTGGGTTGGTCGGCACGCACAGAAATGGTCAATAGGGGCCGTCCCTCCAGCTCCAGGGGCGTGCTGAGTGGTGAACTGCTGAAGCAGATCACATCACTACGGCGGTCCAGGTCGCCGCGTTCACACGGGCCTGGATCGAGGCCAAGGTGGCCGCCCCGGCCTGGAACTGGTCGCCAGGGATCGTGCACTAGAGCGACCTCGCCGCTGCCAAATTGATCGAGCAGCAATTCGCCCTCCTCCACGTCGATTGTGGCCAGGCCACGACTGCGTAGCCCCCAGCTCCGGTTGCTGCTGTCTGAATTGGGGGGCCGCCAATGGAGGCTTGAGTTCTTGCCGTTTGTAAGGGGGGCTTTTTCTACAAGAACGGCAGCGCTGAGTTGTTCTGGAGCGGCTTGATCCTGAAGATGGTGCTGAAAGAAGGCCAGTTGCAACCGATCAAGGCCGCCGTTCCAGTCGAGGTGGGTATAGGCACCAATGCGGAGCAGCGGCGAGCCACCTGCAGCGCTAGCAAGTGCAAAGAGGTTCAAGATGCCGCGCAGATGGGGGTCATACCAGCCACCGATCAGCAGCATCGGGCGCTGCCATAGAGCTGCGACTGGTTGGTGGCAAACCCATCTAGGGGCCTCGCTTGCCGGCAGCTGCAGCCAGCGGCAGGCCATGCCTTGGGGGTCATGGCGCTTGAGCAGGTCAAAGCCTTCAGACAGAAAGTCGCCCGAGTCGAGGCTGCGGCGAATCGCTTGCCAGCCGGCATCGTCCCCAAGTTTTTTGCAGCGCAGGGCTGCCAATTGCAGTCCCCAGCCCAGGCCTAGGGCCCACCAGTGGGCTCCTCCCTCGCAGGCCCAGTCTCCGCGCTCGTCCAAACCAGCCATGGCCGGTGCCAGGCAGTCGGGCAGGGCCGCTGGATCGTCGCTTAGCAGTTGGGTCAGGCCTTGGTATGAAAATCCATAGCAACCGACTCTTCCGTTACTGCTTTCAAGTTTGCGAACCCAGCGGATGGTGTCTGCCCCATCGGATAACTCCTGTTCGAATCCTTGGAACGTCCCCTGGGAAGCACCTTGACCGCGCACATCCTGAACAACTACCAGAAAGCCATGGGCTGCGTACCAGCTGGGATGGGCATAGGTAATAGTTGAGGCGATTGCTCGGCCGTAGGGCTGTCGCATCAGCAGCACCGGCCATGGTCCTTGGTCTGCTGGTTGCCAGACTCGGCTGATCAGCTGGGTGCCATCCCGACAATCCATGGCCTCGTCTCGCCATCGAACCTGCAAAAGGTTTGGCGCCGGGCTGCTCACTCAGCGCACATCGGGGCAATAAAGCCCAATCACATAGGTGATAAGAACCTCAGAATCCATGGGACTGAGGTTTTCTTGGCGGGCGATCTGGCTCACGGCCGAGCTGGATGTAGCGGAGAGCCCCTGGGCGTTGAAGCCCTGAAACTGGCTGCAAAGCGCCTTCGCCCTCGCAGGGTTTTGCTTCACGGACTCAAGCAATTGGGATTGGGCCAGGGCAGGTGACCACAGGGCTGCCAGACTGATCAGCAGCAGCGGCACCAGGCCGAAGATGTAACGGCCGCAGGTCGAATTACTGGGTGGGGAGTGGAGATTTGACAACGTATGCAGCCCCAAGGCACTTCCATTTGAGCCACCTGGGGCGGCGGCTGGTGGCTGCTCTGGATCAGTTCGTGGGGCGGCGCTGAGCGCGCCGGATCCATTCGCTCAAGGTGGTCAGATCGAGCAGGGGGGAGGCCATGCCGGTGAGGCTTCGTTGCAGCCGGCCCATCTGTACCAAGAGTTGGTGCGGATCACTGGCCGCCAATCCAGCCCTGCTAGCGATGCCGGCGTAGAGCAGCAGGGCGGCTTCTGCCGGCTCGAGGCCCACCTCCACAACTAGCCGGGCCTGGCCCCGAAGCTTGATCAGCCGGGCCTCGCTGGCGCCGCCGCTGCGGCCGAGCCGGCGCAGGTCCTGGTCTTGGAGACCGGCGAGTTGGGGCCAGTCATCGATGCCGGCTAGCTCCAATTGGCGTTGTTCACGCTGAAAGTGAATCGGCAGTTGCCACATGGCTAGGGCTGTAGCTCAACATCACCACTTGTCAGGCTGCGGGTGGCTTCTGCCAGCACCACTGGCTTGCTCAGCCCTGGGGCGATCGTCTCGACGCGGCGCAGTCGCACATGCACCAGGTTGTCGGCGCTGCTGCGGCCGCCACCCCTGAGGTTTTGGGCTACTTGCTGAATGGTGGGTGCGGCGGCCCCATCCGCTAGGCCGTCTGGCGCTGCTGCCACCACCAGGTCGATGCCGTTGTCAAACACCACCGGCACGCTCACGGCCCCAGCTAGCTGCACCCGAGGGGTGTAGCTCACCGCAAAGGCCAGGCAGGAAACGGCAAGCAGGGCCGTGAAGCTGGTGACACCAACCAGCCGAAAGCGAATCCCCCAGCGGCTCAGATAACCAACAATCGTGGTCAAAGCCAGGACCCCACTGGCGGCCCCCAGCCATTTGCCTGCTGTCAGCAGGATTGGATCAGCGGCCATAGGGCTGGATGTTTGGGTTAGTGCCTTTATATTGCGCCCGTCGCAGGGGTGGCAGCCCACGGGAATGGCGGAGTTGCCAGAACAGAACCCTGGGCCAGTCCCCGCTTCGCCTTCACTTGCACCCCCACCCTCGCCCCAGGGCCAGGGCAGCTTCCGCTTGCTGGCGGCGTTTACAGGCGGCTGCGGTGCCCTGCTTCTGCTGGCCTGGGGAGGGGATCAGGCCCTGAGAAAGCTCTACGAGCACTGGAGACCTCGGCTTGAGCAGCCGCTCAGCCAGCTTGCTGGCCATCCCGTTGAGCTTGGCGAATATCAGGGTCTGGGCTGGGGTGGTCTGCGCATTGGGCCCAGTCGCATCGCCCCTGGGCGGCTGGATGGCTCCTCAGTCTTGGTGCGTTCGGTTTTGGTGAGCTTGGATCCGCTAGCCAGCCTGCGCCAGCGGTTGCCAGTGGTGCATGTGGGCCTGACTGGTGTGCGCGCTGAGTTGCGGCGCAACTCCCAAGGTCAGTATTGGGTGCCAGGGCGCCTTGCTGTAGGCAGCGAGCCGCCGCGCCTGGATCTCAGGTTGCGCCTGGTGGATCCCGCCTTGCTCAACCTGCAGCCTTCCGGTGCGAGCCTCCGCCTCACGGGCCGTGGTGCAGTGCTGCCCCATCGCCGGGAGGTTGAACTGGCGGCTTGGCTGCGCTCGGAGGTGGCCGCTGGCGAGCTGGCCATGGAGCTCCAGGGCAATTGGCAGAGGCAGCGCTGGGATGGAACCCTGCGGACAAAGGCCTTGCAGCTACCCCCTCTGCAGCGCCTGTTAGGCCTGCCTGGTCAACTTGCGGGTCACGCAGATGGCAAGTTCGCCTTGGCCTGGAGGGATCGCCAGCCCTTCTGTCGAGGTGGAGCCCAGCTGCGCCAATTGCGCTGGCGGCCTGCGACCGGCGTATCCCGACTGGAGTTGCCATTCAGCCAACTGCGCTGCAGCGGCCAGGCGCTCGAGTTGGACCGCTCTGCCTGGCGCTGGGGAGCACCGGGCAGCAAGGGCCTGCAGGGCACCCTGCGGCTTGAGGGGCTGTGGCAGCGAAACCAGCTTCAGTTGCGCCAGTTTGAGCTGGCCCGCGGTCGCTCCTGGCTAAAGCTCAAGGGGAGCTTGGCCAGGCGTTTTGATCTGACGGGGCAATGGCAGCTCCGGCCCGGTGACCTTCCCCTGCAAGCCGGCACCCCTGAGTGGCTGTTGAACCAACAGGTAAGCGGCTCAGTTTCGGCCAGGGGGCCGTGGCGCCTGCCCCAGCTCCAGGCCCGCTTTGGTCAGCCCAGTAACCCGTTGCTGGGTCGCTGGGATGCGGTTTTGGATTGGCGCGATAAGCGCCTAGTGCTGCAGCGTTTCAGTAGTGCCCACCTCTCCGCCCGTGGCGTGTTGCCCCTGGGCCTGCGGGCCGGTGAGGGGCTGGTGCCAGGCCAGCTCGATCTCAACTTGGAGCTGCAGCGCTACCCCCTCGAGCGGCTCGATTTGCTTGTGGGCACCCAATTGCAGGGAATCTTGCAGGCCACTGGCCGGGTTCGGGGCCCTCTCAAAGCCTTGAGGCCAGACCTGGATCTCCAGATCGACCAGCCCGGTGCGGGCCCCCTCAGCTTGCGGGAAAACTGGCAGGGCCAGTGGTTTGGTGATCCGGCTGGTGGTGGGCGCCTACGCATGCAAGCTCTCGCCCCTGCGCCGGTGGGGGTGCTTACGGCCCGCCTCGATTCCCGTTGGGTCCCCCGTGCAGTTCGCCTTGACCGGGCCGGCGGCACTCTGGAACTCAACGGCAGCCCTCGGGCCTACCGCTGGCAGGCATCCCAGTTGCCCCTCGACGGATTGCAGCTAGCCCTGGGGCCAAATTCGAGGCGTCAACCCCTGCAAGCCCGGCTGAGCGGTCAGGGCCTGCTTGAACTCCAACCCCTGGCCTTCAGCGGTAGCGCCCAGCTTGATCGGCCGGTGTTTTTGGGCGTCTGGGGGAAATCGGCCCAGGCGAATATCCGCTATGCCAAGCGTCGCTACTCAGTCCAAGGAGCCATCTCTCCCCTTGCTGGGGGCAACCTTGCCATCGATTGGAGTGGCGTGTGGCATGGCGCCTTCCGAGCCCGCCTTCAGGGTGAGCGATTACCGCCGCTGTTTTTGCAGCAGTTGGTCAGGGCCTGGCCCCAGTGGCGCGGAGGGAGCGCGCCGATCCTGGGCCGGGCCAGCGACATCGGCACCCTGCTTATCGATACCTTTAGCGGCAGCGTGCAGGACCAGCTGCGGGCCCTGGAGCTTGCTAGAGCTCGGCTGAGCGCTGCCCGGCTGGAGCGTGACCGGCAAAGCAGTCCTCAGGAGCGACTGCAGCGGCTGGCAGGTCAGATCGACGCCGACCTGCGCCTTGACGGAGCAAGCCTGCTAGAAGCCCGCGCCGACCTCCAGGCCCGCGCCCACCTGTGGTTGCCTGAGGCAAACCAGGACCATCCCCTTACCTCTGTGCCGGTGCTGGTGAAGTTCACCGGGCCCCTGCGGCGGGGGGCTGGCAATTTCAGCCTGGCTGATCTGCCCCTTGAGCTGTTGGCGCTGCTTACCCCTGTGCCCGCCGGATTGCGGGGCCGCCTATCTCTGCAGGGGCGCTACCGCCTCGGCACTCCCCAACCTGAGCTTGCCCTCAACATCAACCTGGTTGATGGCTACCTAAGGGAAACGGCTTTGGTGCTGGAGCGGAGCACCATTCAGCTGGAGCAGGCCAGGCTGCTCCTCGATCTTTCTTTGCGGGCGGCCGGGGCTTCAACCAGCGTCGAATTGGCGGGTGTTGTGCCCTTGGATCCGGGGAGGCAGGGTCTTGAACTGCGCCTGGCTAGTCGTGACGACGGCTTGCGCTTCCTGGCGGGGCTTGCCCAGCCTGCCCTGCAGTGGAATCAGGGCAGCGGCGACCTCCAACTGCTGGTGCGCGGCAGCGTTAGAGAGCCGATCGCTAACGGATTTTTGCGTTTTCGGGGTGCTCAGTTGCAGTTCATCGGCCAAAAGGTTCGTGACGTCGATGCCACCGTGCTGTTCGACTTTGAGCAGCTCCTGCTTCAGGAGTTCAACGCCAAGGTGGGAGATAAGGGAGTGGTGCGTGGTCAGGGAAGCCTGGGGCTGTTTCGCCCTGAGGCCACAGCTGATGGCAAAGACGCCACGCTGAAGGTAGAGCTTGAAAAGGTGCCCTTTGCCATGTCTCGGATCAAGGCCGTGGCTGATGGGTCCCTTCAAATCGGAGGCAGCGTTGCTGCCCTTGATATTGGCGGGGAGCTGGCTATATCCCGGGGCAGCATCAACGTTCAGCCGGCTCGACTGGCCAGTGAAGCCAATCTGGCGGCACCGGTAGCTAGCGCTGCTGAATTGCTCGAATCCAGCTGGAATTACGACCAGCCCTTGGTGCTGCTCGGTCCCGATGTGGAGAGCAACGCCAGTGAGGCCCTGCGTGCCGCCGTACCTAATGCCAGCTTTGTGGGTTTCGACGACCTGAGGTTGAAGCTGGGCCCCGACCTGAAGGTTGGCATCCCCAACCTGGCCAGCTTTGGCACCAGTGGTTTGCTGCGACTTAATGGGAGGCTTGATCCGAGCCTGCGCTTGCAGGGTGTGGTGCGATTGCTGAACGGGCGACTAAACCTGTTCACCACCACGTTTGGTCTCGACCCCGACTCCCCAAACGTTGCGGTGATCACACCCTCGATGGGATTGATTCCTTTTTTAGATATCTCGCTGCGTACCAGGGTCTCCGACAACCTGCCGACCACCAGTGGTATTGGGACCGCCGGCAGCCTTTCATTGCAGGACTTTCAGGCGGTTGGCGCCACCAACTCCCTCGACCAGCTCAACTTGGTGCGTGTTTTTCTGAGTGTGAGCGGCCCGGCGGACCGTCTTGCCGACAACCTGGTGCTGCGCAGTTCGCCGCCGCTCTCGGAAGATCGGCTGCTGGCCCTGATCGGCGGCAATACCCTGGCCGGCCTGGCGGGATCTGCAGGCGGCACCGTGCTGGCTACCGCCCTAGGACAAACCCTGCTCTCGCCTCTGCTCGGCACCCTCGGCGATGCCTTCGGCCAGCGACTCAGCTTTGCCCTTTATCCCACCTATGTGAACCAAGGTGTGGCCAGTGGCGCCGAACGTCGCTCAGGTCGGGTGCCGCCCCAGCTGGTGCTTGGAGCTGAGTTAGGTCTTGATCTCACGGAACGCTTCAATGCATCTGTGTTGGCTGCCCCCAACCGCTCCGACGTCCCCCCCCAATTAAATCTGAATTTCAAGGCCTCAGAATTGCTCAACCTGCAGGGGGCTATCGACTCCCAGGGTGCCTGGCAGACCCAGTTGCAGCTGTTTTTCCGCTTCTGAGCTTGTTTTGTTCGATGCAGCGATTCCGATGAACCAGTTGATCGGGGTGGATCTCGGTGGTAGTGCCATCAAGTTGGGGCGCTTCAGCGAAGCCGGCGACCTGCTTGCGGAGTTGCAGGTGCCTACTCCCCAGCCAGCGGTCCCTGGTGCTGTGACAACGGCGATCGTGGCGGCGGTACAGCAACTAGATCCTCAGCGGTTGGCCGATCGGATTGGGGTCGGCCACCCCGGGCCCAGCGACCAAGCCGGCCGGGTGGCGCGCATCGCCATAAACCTGCCGGGTTGGCTGGATGTGCCCTTGGCCAATTGGCTCGAGCCCCTGCTGGAGCGCCCTGTGACCCTGGCCAATGACGCCAACTGCGCCCTGATCGGTGAGCACTGGCTCGGGGCAGCCCGGGGAGTTGGCGATGTCTTGCTGCTCACCTTGGGCACGGGCGTGGGCGGTGCGGTGTTGCTCGATGGCCAATTGTTTACAGGTCATCGGGGGGCGGCCGCCGAGCCCGGTTTGATAGGCCTCGATCCCGCTGGTCCGCCCTGCAACAGCGGTAACAACGGCTCCCTGGAATCCTTCTGCAGTCGCCGCGGCTTCGATCGCCTATCCAGCCTGGATCCGGCCGAACTCTGCCGCCGGGCCACTGGCGGCGATGGCGAAGCCCTGGCGGTGTGGCGGGCCTATGGCCAGTTGCTGGGGCAAGGTTTGAGCTCGCTGCTTTATGTGCTCACACCGGAGCTAGTGCTGATTGGTGGTGGCCTCAGCGGCGCCAGCGATCACTTCCTGCCAGCGGTGTGGCAGGAGGTGGAGCAGCGGGTGCAGGCAGCCAGCCGGGAGGGTCTGACGATTCGTCGCTGCAGTCTCGGCAACGGAGCCGGCCGGCTGGGGGCGGCTCGCCTGGCGCTGCAACGTTTGGCGCCCAGCTTGGGATGATGGCTTGATGATTCCTGATCCCTCCCCAGACCTGCTGGCCCGGGCCGCCCAGGTGCGCCGCTGCGCCATGGCCCTTGGCCAACTCGACGATGGCAAGCGCCGTCAGGCCGTGCTGGCCATGGCAGAAGCCCTAGAGCAGGGCAGTGAAGTCATTTTGGCCGCCAACCAGGCCGATCTTGAGGCCGCTGCCGCCGAGGAGCTGGCGCCGGCGCTGGTGGCCCGGCTCAAGCTCGATGGTCCCAAATTGGCAGGGGCGATCGCGGGTGTGTGCCAGGTGGCGGAGCTTGCCGATCCGGTTGGCCGCCGTCAGCTCCACACCGAGCTAGATGAGGGGCTGGTGCTGGAGCGGTTAACGGTGCCCCTGGGGGTGCTGGGCGTGATCTTTGAGGCGCGGCCAGATGCGGTGATGCAGATCGCCTCCTTGGCTATTCGCTCCGGCAACGGCGCCCTGCTCAAGGGTGGTCGCGAAGCAAGCCGTAGCTGTGAGGCCATTCATGCAGCGCTGCGCCGTGGCCTGGCCGCTAGTGCGGTGCAGCCCGATGCCCTGGAGCTGCTCACCAGCAGGGAGGAAAGCCTGGGGCTGCTCAAGCTCGACGGCCTGGTGGACTTGATTATTCCCCGGGGCTCCAATGCCCTGGTGCGCTTCATCCAAGACAACACCCGTATTCCAGTGCTGGGTCATGCCGATGGCATTTGCCACCTGTTTGTGGATAGGGCCGCGGATCTGGATCTGGCACTGAAGGTGGCGCTGGATTCCAAGACCCAATACCCGGCAGCTTGCAACGCGATCGAAACCCTGCTGGTTCACGCGGAGACAGCTGCCGATTTTCTGCCCAGGGCCGTGCTGGCCTTCGGGGCAGCCGGGGTTGAATTGCGCGGCGATGCCGCCGCCATGGCGCTGGGTGTGAGCCATGCCGCCTCAGACGACGACTGGAGCACCGAATATTCAGACCTGATTTTGAGTGTGAAGGTCGTTCCCGACCTCGAGGCAGCCCTCGATCACATCGCCCGCTACGGCTCCCGTCACACCGATGCCATCTGCACCCGGGATGCTGCCATGGCCGACCGCTTCCTGGCTGCGGTAAACAGCGCCGGCGTCTACCTCAATTGCTCCACCCGCTTTGCCGATGGCTTCCGCTACGGCTTCGGCGCCGAGGTAGGCATCTCTACCCAAACCATGCCCCCCCGGGGCCCCGTTGGGCTGGAGGGTTTGGTGACCTACCGCTACCGGCTGCGCGGCGAGGGCCACATCGCCGCCGATTACGCCGGCGGCGTGCGCCATTTCAGCCATCGCCCCCTGCCCCTTTGAATTTCCTGCCATGAGCGATGCGATTCAGGTGCGCGGCCTGCGGCTTTGGGCCCATGTGGGGGTGCTCGATTTCGAGCGCAGGGATGGCCAGTGGTTTGAGCTGGATCTGGAATTGGGCGTGGATCTCAGTGCTGCTGGGCGCAGTGATGCCCTAGGCGACACCCTCGACTACAGCCAGTTGATCACCGCCCTGCAAAAACAGGCCCGCAGCCTGCGCTGCCAAACCCTGGAGCACTACAGCGAGAGGATTCTCGAACGGATCGAGGAGCTTTATGGCCCGGTGCCGCTCCGCCTTGAACTGCGCAAGTGTCAGGCCCCGGTGTCAGGCTTTGGCGGGATTGTGGCGGTGCGGCGCAGCCGGCATCACTAGGCAAATTTGAGGCAGAACCCGCTTCTGTGGTGAAAGTCAGGTTCGCTGCCAGGATGGGCCACGGCCCAGTAGGCCAGCTCTCCGTTGGAGCTTTGGAGTACGGCGGAGACCCCAACTTCGATCCCCTCAGCTGCCCGGTGGCTGGCCAGCGCTGGTGGCAGCGCGCAAGTAAGGCTCAAGCTCAATTGTTTGTCATCACCCATCACACTGAAGGGGAGTTGCTTGTAAGCAGGTTCCTCAGCTAGCCCCTGCCGGTAGCCCTCTAGGTGATAGACGTTCCAGTGACCGGCGGGCGAAAGGTTGTACTCCCAGTAGTCGCTGTTACCTGCAGCGGCAAGAAAGAATTCCAGGCAGGTTGCTTGCCAAAGAAGGTCTTGTCGCAGTGGTGGGCCGCTGCTATGAGCAATCCTCAACTTGGCTAGTTCGCCCTCAAGCTGGAATGTGATCTGCAGAGTATTCTCAGCCATGCTGAGTTGGCCATGGAGTGAGTAGAGGGCAAGTTCTCCCTGCATTTCGGCTGCAAAAGGAATTAATTTGAAGCTAGTGGTGTTCATCGCAGTTTTGCCACAATCTGCCGGATTTGTTCTTCCTGGGCCTCAATGCTTTCGGTGAGACGAAATTGGACCAAAGCCCTATCGAGGTTGTGGTTTGCATGGGTGGTACGAAAGTAGACATTGCCTGCTAGATGGTCGCTTAAGAAGCGCAGGCCTAGCTCGAAGCTGATCAGCCTTGCCGACACGTAGATGTAATCCAGGTCTGTATCGCTTAGGAATGTTCTTGCCGCGTCCAGGTAGCCCTCTAGGAGGATCTCGCAGAGATCGAGATCAAATTTGACGCTATCAGGTTCACAGGCTTCTTCCCCCGCTGGATTGCAGGCTGAACGCAAGCAATCACCAATGTCGTAGTGCACCAGGCCTGGCTTAACTGTGTCTAGATCCACCATGCTCACGGCAGTTCCCGTGTGGGCGCAGAGCATCACATTGTTGATTTTGGGGTCGCCGTGAATAGGCCGCAGCTGCAGAAGGCCCGCTTTATTGGCGTCCTCAAGGATCGGCGCCAGTTCGCGGCGTTGCTCCACGAATGCCGCACACCATTGCTCCCGATCGTCATGACCTATTGGGCTGCATAGCAAAGCTTGGTCGTAGGCCGCCAGGTAGGTCGGTGTGACGTGGAAACCCGGCAGGGTGTCGGCTAGTTGCTCTGGGGGCAGGTCGCTGATCAGGAAGTGGAATAGCCCTAGGCCGCGGCCTACCTGCCGGGCCTGCTCCCGGTCCGTGATCGCCTCAACCGTCACGGCCTCTTCGATGAAGCTCTGTAAACGCCAAAATTGGCCCTCTGCCCATAGCCAGGGTCGGCCGGTATGACGGTTTGCGATTAGCCGCGGCACTTCCCATCGTTGTCCGATCAGAGGGTGCTGCTCGGCATGTTCGCTGAGCGCCTCCAGGTTTTGCATCACCAGCTCCGGCTGGGGAAACACCCGGGTATTGAGCCTTTGCAACACGTAGCGGCGTGCTGCTGCCCCCCCCGAGTGCACCTCCAATAAATAGGTGTCGTTGACGTTGCCGTTACCTAGGGGCGCAATCGTTGTGACAGGTCCGGGGAGGGCGAAGGCCTCGGCGACCGCCACCAGCTCCGGTGCAGGAGTGGCCATCAGGCGGCCACCAGCCCGGAATGGCGGATAAGAGCCTCGCTGCTTGGCTGACGCCCTCGGAAGGCTTCGAACACCTCAGCTGGGGAGCGGCTGCCACCGAGGCTGAGCACGGTGTCGCGGAAACGGCGGCCGGTGGCCACGATCTCCTCCTCCTGCTCCAAGCCAACCTCCTCGAAAGCGCTGAAGGCATCGGCGCTGAGCACCTCAGCCCACTTGTAGGAGTAGTAGCCGGCCGCATAGCCGCCGGCGAAAATATGGCTGAAGGCGCAGAGGAAGGCGTCCTCGGCTATGGGCTCAAGCACCGTTGTGGTGGCAGCGATATGGCGGCGCAGTTGATCGGGACTATCACCGCTGTCGGGGGTCCACTGGCTGTGCAGGCGTAGATCGGTGAGGGCGAAGTGCACCTGGCGCAGGGTGGCGCCGCCAGCCATGAAGGTGCGAGCTGCCAGCAGCTTTTGGTATTCGGCCTCCGGTAGCGGTTCGCCGCTCTGCCAGTGGCGGGCCATGCCCATCAAGGTGGCACGGTCGTAGCACCAGTTCTCCATGAATTGGCTGGGTAGCTCTACCGCATCCCACTCCACGTTGTTGATACCGGCGGCCTGGGGCCGCTCCACCGTGGTGAGCATGTGCTGGAGGCCATGACCAAATTCGTGGAAGAGGGTTTCGACCTCGTCGAAGGTCATCAGGCTGGGGGTGTCCCCTACCGGTGGGCTCTGGTTGCAGATCAAGTAGGCCACCGGCAACACGGGCTCGCCGGTGGCGCTGCGGGAGCGGCCGAGGCATTCATCCATCCAGGCTCCACCTCGCTTGCTGCCAGGGCGGCTATAGGGATCAAGGTAAAAGCCGGCTAGGGGCTCGCCGTTACGGGCTTCAAGCACTCGGAAATAGCGCACATCGCTATGCCAGATCGGTGCTTCCCCATCTGCGGCCACTATTTGTATGTCGAACAGGCGCTGGCAAAGAACAAACAGCCCCTGCAGTACCTTCTCCAGGGAAAACCAGGGTCTGAGGGCCTCGCTGTTGAGCTCGAAGCTCTCCTGACGCAGCACCTCTGCCCAGTAGCTCACGTCCCAGGGCTTGAGCTCAGCTGCCTCTGGTGCCCCGTGGCGGCTGGCGCAGGCAGCAAGGGCGGCGAGCTCCTGCTGGGCCACTGGGAATGCTGCAGCGCGCAGGTCTTCAAGTAGGTCTTCCACCTCTTGCACCGAGCCTGCCATTTTCGAGGCCAGGCTTACCTCGGCCCAGTTGGCATAGCCCAGCAGCTGGGCTTGCTTCAACTTCAGCTCCAGGATTTGGGCAATCAAGGGATTGTTATCCAGTTCGCCGCTGGCGGCCCTGCCCACCTGGGCGCGGTAGACCTTTTCGCGCAGGTCCCGGCGCTCACTGAATTTGAGAAAGGGCACCACCCTCGGCATATCTAGCCCCAGGCGCCAGCCGCTTTCACCGGCATCTGCCGCAGCTTGGGCCAGCAGCTGCCGCAGGCTGGCTGGTAGGCCGGCCAGTTCGTCTTCGCTGTTCAAAGTGAGGCTCCAGCCGTTGGTGGCGTCGAGCACGTGGTTACCGAAGGCGGTGGCGAGTTCGGCGAGCCGCTCACAGGCGGCGTTGAAGGCTTGCTGCTCCTGCCCCTCCAGGCCCACGCCCCGCAATTGCATGTCCCGTAGCTCCGCCGCCAGGATGCGGCTCTGGGTGGCATCGAGCTGGCTGGGATTGGCTTGCAGTGCCTCGAGAGCCCGATATGTAGGACGCGATTGCCCAGCGCGGTTGCCGAATTGCACCACGGCCCCCTGCTGCTGTTGGTGGGCCTCCCGCAGGGCTGGTGTGTTGCAGACGCCATTGAGATGGCTCACCACCCCCCAGCTCCAGCGCAACCGCTCGCCAAGCTGGTGTAAAGGCTCCATAACCTCCTCCCAGCTGAGCGACTCGGATTCGCCTAAGCGCAGCTCAAGGCTGGCTTCTAGGGCGGAAAGCGATTCGTTTAGCTCGCCTAGTAAGGCAGGGATCGCCTGCTCTACCTGCTCCGGCGTGATCACATCGAAGGGCGGAAGACCCTGACCAACCAGCAAGGGCAGGGGTGCGCTCAGGGTCATGGATGGGGGATTTGGTGAACCCATTCCAGCCGATCCAGCAAGCTTTTGTGAATTAGCCCAGGGCGGTGACCCGGCCCATGGCAACCAGGGCAGTTGCACTCAATTGCTGGGCAAGAGCGTTGGTTGAGGCCTCATAGACATCGATTGCCAGCCGCGGCCAAAAGCCAATCGCCAGCGTTGGTATCAGCAGGGTGAGACCAATAAAAAGCTCCCTTGGACGCATGTCGCCCACCACTGCTAGGGCCGGAATTCTGGGACCGAAGAACACCCGGCGGCAGAGGCTGAGCAGATAAACAGGGGTTAGCACTAGTCCGATCGCCGCCAGCACGATGGCGATCACCCGGAAGCCGATGGTGAAGTCGTCGTTGGCGGTGATGCCGAGGAACACCGTGATCTCGCTCACAAAGCCACTCATGCCTGGCAGGGCAAGGGAAGCAAGAGAGCTGGCCAGGAAAAAGGCGAAGGTGATCGGCAGGGCTTTGGCGAGGCCGCCCATGTTGGGGATTGAAAGGGTTTTGGTGCGTTCGTAAAACACCCCGGTAACAAAGAACATGGCAGCTGCGATCAGTCCATGACTGATCATCTGCAACATGGCGCCGCTGATGCCAAGGGCATCTACTGCACCTATACCGAGCAGCACAAAACCCATGTGGCTCACGGAGCTGCAGGCTATTCGCCGTTTGACATTGTCCTGGGCAAAAGCATTCAGGGCTCCGTAGACGATGTTGACAATGCCGAGCACAATTAGGGCTGGGGCGAGCCTTAGATGCACCTCCGGAAGCATCTGCACGTTGAAGCGCAGCAGGGCGTAGCCACCCATCTTCAGCAGCACCCCTGCCAGCAACATTGATACGGGCGCATTGGCTTCGCCGTGGGCGTCTGGCAGCCAGGTGTGCAGGGGGAACATTGGCAATTTCACCCCGAAGCCCACCAGGAAGCCCAGATAACAGAGCAGGCCAAAGGTGCCACCGGGGGAACGGCTGGCTAGCTCTGAGAGGTTGAAGCTGAAGCTGTCGCCTGAGAAGGCAAGAGCAAGGCCGCTCAGCAGGATCAATAGGGAAGCTGTGGCGGTATATAAAATAAACTTAGTGGCCGCATATTGACGTTGCTTGCCACCCCAGATTGCGATTAATAGATATACCGGAACCAGCTCAAGCTCCCAGGCAAGGAAGAAAAGCAGAAAGTCTTGTGAGAGAAAAACCAGGCCCTGGGCTGAGGCCTGAACCAGCATCAGGGCGAAATAGAGGCGGGTTTTGGTCTTGATGTTCCAGCTGGCTGCCACCGAAAGCAGGGTTACCAGGCCTGAGAGCAGCACCAGCGGCGTGGAAAGGCCATCAGCTGCCAGGGACCACTCCAGGCCCATGGCCGGCACCCAACTGACCCTTTCCACCAGTTGCAAATCACTGCTGGAGCCATCGAAGTGCCTGCTAAAGCAGAACACCATCAGGCCAAGGTCAATCGCCAGGGTGGCGAGGGCCAGGGTGCGGGGCCACTTGGGGTCGCTGCCATCTCCCGGCAGCAGCGGCATTACCAGGGCGACTGCTGCTGGCAGCAGCACGATCAGGCTCAGCCAGGGAAAGGCCGATTCCGCTGCTGGAGCGACCAGGCTGGACGCGGCTAGCAGGGGCATGTTGACGTCCATCACGGCCCGATTGCAGATCTGGTGATTCGCTGAACAAAGCCGAGGTCAGGCACTGTTCAAATCGGCAACCAACCTATCAGCCCCAGTCGCTCGACTGAGTAAATTTACTCACTGGCACCTAGCTTCTGGTCTGGCAAGTGCTCCCAGCGGCTGCCCAGTTGCTGTATGGCCAGCACCTCGGAGCGGGACTCAACACCGGCTTGGTGCCAGGCCCGCACCATCGCTCTGCTGACGTTCTCGGCCGCTGGTTTGGGGCAAAGGGCTAGCAGGCTTGGACCGGCGCCACTGATCACGCAACCCCAGGCTCCCGCGGCTAGAGCCGCCTCCCTCACGGCCTTGCCACCGTGGATCAGGCCCCAGCGGTAGGGCTCATGCAGGCGGTCGTGCATGCCATCGGTGATCAGGTCGCCATTGCCGGTGCGCAGCCCCTGCAGCAGCAAGGTGAGGGAGCCCAGGTTGATAACCGCATCCCCCACCGGAATTGATTTGGGCATGGCCCGCCTTGCTTCGCTGGTAGTGAGCCGGATAGCGGGGATTGCCACCACGGCCTGCACCAGGGGCGACCACTCACAGCGCACCACCCGCCAGCGGTGCGACGCCGCTTTGGCTGTCATGCACAATCCCCCCACCAGGGAGGGCACCACGTTGTCGGGATGGCCTTCGATATCGATGGCCAACTCCAGGAGCTTCTCGCGGCTGAGGGGCTCGCCCACCAGCGCATTGGCGCCGATCAGCCCAGCCACGATCGCAGTGGCGCTGCTGCCTAGACCTCGTGCCGGCGGCACCGCCAGCCGCACTCTTGCCTCAAGGGCCACCGGCTCCTCGCCAGCTTCTTTCCACACCCGTTGGGCCGAGCGGTACACCAGGTTGTCGGGCCCACCGCGTAGGTGGGCACCCTCGGTACCTTCAATAATCAGATCAAAGCGCTCGCTGCCTCCCTCAATGCAGCGCATCTGGAAGACATTGTCGAGATCCAGGGCAGCCCCCAGACAGTCAAAGCCTGGGCCCACATTGGCGGTGGTGGCGGGAACGTGAACCTCAACCCCTTGTCCGACCCGGGGGCGCACCATGGGACAACTTCTGCTGCGCCCAGTGTCTCAGGCCAGCAGCATGCGCGCCCGGCAGGCCGCGCTGAATTGGCCAATGGCCGGATCGACCACGGCCGTGATCGGCATGCTTGCCAGCACCGGCTCAAGCCGACCTTTATTAAGGAAAGCCCGGTTAAAGGTGGGCGAGCGCAGGGTCTCCAGCAGTTTTCCTGCGGTGCCGCCGGCCAACCACACCCCTCCCCGGCTCAGACCAGCCAGGGCCAGATCGCCACACACACTGCCGTAGCAGCCGATCCAGATCTCCAAGGCTTCGCAGGCCAGGCTTTCCCCTAGGGCAGCGCTGGCTGCCACGGCAGCGGGCAGTTCCGACCCCTCGGCTAGCGGCAAAAGGGGATGGTCTCCGCCGGGGTCGCGGATTTGAAGCAGCCAGCGCGCCACTTCGCCCAGGCCCGTGCCGCTCACCACCCGCTCGATCGAGACCCGCTCCAGGCCCCGCTCTTGGGCGAGCCACTGCTTGAGCTCCCATTCCTGCTGGCTGCGGGGGGCAAATTCAGCGTGGGCGGCCTCGCTAGCCATCGCTACCAGCCCAGTTGGGGTTGGTACGCCGTAGGCCACTCCCAAGCCCGTTCCCGCACCGAGCACCAGCAGGGGTGCATCCGGCATCGCCACCCCCGGGCGGATTGGCGCCTGTTGCTCTGAGGTGAGGTGGGGCAGGCCGTAGATCAATACGGCGAAATCATTGACCAGCTCAAACCGCCCTATACCTGTGGCAGCAGCCAGCTGGCTGCCATCGAGCTGCCAGTGGAGGTTGGTTAGTTGGGCTTGACCTGCCTCCACCGGCCCAGCCACCGCCAGGCAGGCGGCAGCTGGGGTGGGCTGGCCAACACCCAGAAAGCTGTCAAGCATTGGGGCTAGGTCGTCCCAGTCGGCGGATAGGTAGCGCTCACTGCGCAGCAGCTCCAATTCACCCCCGGCCTGCAGCTGATACAGGGCGAGAAGGGTCTTGGTGCCGCCGATGTCCCCAGCTAGGAGGGTGGTCACTGGCCGGGTGTTGGGACCGCCGGCAGGCCTAGGCCTGCTGCCCGCTCGGCATTTGCCGTCACTGCTGCAGCCAGCAGGTTGGCCACGGCCACGCTGCCGAGCTCGCCTTCGCGCCTGCTGCGCAGGCTCACGGCACCTGTTTCAGCCTCCTTGGCGCCGATCACTCCCAACAGGGGGATTTTCATCTGCTCGCCGTTGCGAATCAGCTTGCCGAGGCGCTCGCCGGAATGGTCCAGGGTGGCGCGGATGCCAGCGGCCTTGAGCTGCTCCAGTAGCTGCTCGGCGTAGGGCATCACCTCATCGGTAACGGGCAGCAGCCGGATCTGCTCGGGCGCCAGCCAGAAGGGGAAATCGCCGGCGTAGTTCTCGGTCATGATCCCGAAAAACCGCTCCAGCGAACCGAAGATGGCCCGGTGAATCATGATCGGGCGCATTCTTGAGCCATCTGCGGCTACGTACTCCAGTTCGAACCGTTCTGGCAGGTTGAAATCGAGCTGGATGGTGGAGCACTGCCACATTCGCCCGATGGCATCCTCGATTTTCAGGTCGATCTTGGGTCCGTAGAAGGCGCCGCCGCCTTCATCGATCTTGTATGCCCAGCCCTTGCGATCGAGGGCCTCGATCAGGCCTTGGGTTGCCAGTTCCCATACGGCGTCTTCGCCGATTGATTTCTCCGGCCTGGTGGAGAGGTTTATTTCGTAGGTCTTGAAATCGAAGGTGGAAAGGATCTCCTCTGTGAGATCAAGAATGCGCAGGATCTCATCGCTGATCTGCTCTGGTAGGCAAAACACGTGGGCGTCGTCCTGGGTGAAGCCGCGCACCCGCATTAGGCCGTGCATCACACCCGGGCGCTCGTAGCGATAAACGGTGCCCAATTCGGCCCAGCGAATTGGCAGCTCCCGGTAACTCCGCAGGGTGCTTGCGTAAGTGAGCACGTGAAAGGGGCAGTTCATGGGCTTGAGCTGGTATTGCCGCTCATCTACTTGCATGGGGCCAAACATGCTCTCGGCATAGAAGTCGAGGTGGCCTGACGTTTTCCACAGGCTGATATCAGCCACGTGTGGTGTGTACAGCAGTTCGTATCCAGCTGCGAAATGGGCCTGACGCCAAAAATCCTCGATCAAAAGGCGCATCCGCGCCCCGCGGGGATGCCAGAACACCAGCCCAGCCCCGGCCTCATCCTCGATCGAGAACAGATTCAGGTCGGTGCCCAATCGCCTGTGGTCCCGTCGTTTGGCCTCTTCCTTGCGCCGCTTGTGTTCCGCCAGCTGCTCGGGGGTTTCCCAGGCGGTGCCGTAGATGCGCTGCAGCTGGGCTTTGGTTTCATCGCCACGCCAATAGGCGCCGGCGACGCTCTCAAGCTCGAAGGCCTTGGGGTTGAGCTCGCTGGTGTTGGCTACGTGGGGCCCGGCGCAGAGGTCCCACCACTCCTCGCCCAGGGTGTAAAGACTTATGGGCTCCTGGATCCCTGCCAGGATCTCCAGTTTGTAAGGCTCGTTTTGGGCTTTGATCCTGGCCTCGGCTTCAGTGCGGCTTACTTCGATCCGCTCAAGCGGCAGACGCCGGCCAATGATCTTGCCCATCTCCTTTTTTATTGCCTTGAGATCGGCCTCGGTGAAGGGATCGGGATTGTCGAAGTCGTAATAGAAGCCGCTCTCGGTCCAAGGGCCAATGGTGACTTGGGCCTGGGGAAAGAGCTTCTGCACCGCCATGGCAAGCACATGGCTCATCGAGTGACGGATGCGCAGCAGCTGGTTGCTTTCGCTGGTTTTGGGCAGGGCGATCGGTGCGGGCTCGGAGCTGCTTGGGTTCACGGGCACTGATCGCGCGGCTAACTAAGGCGAATCTCGATCCTACGCAGCGCTCCTAAGCTGGATCTATGGGTTTTTCTCCTCCAACACCCGAGCATGAATCCCCCGGCGTCCTGCTTGATCAGCTGCTTGGGTCCTTGCTCGACGACTTCAGTTCCTGTTTTGAACGGGGTTTGTTGCTGCTAGATCACTGTCCGGAAACCGTGATGCCCCAAGACCAGCAGCTGATCCTGCGCGATCACCTGGTGCTGGCCCGCAAGGAACTCTGCGCTGCCACCAGCTTGCGCCAGGCGGCTCCGATACCAATGGCCCTCGAGATGGAGACCCTGGCTCCTTGGCATCAACTGGTTTTGTCGGTGTGGAATCTTTCGGCGGCCCTGCGCCGGCATGGGGTGACCCTGCCGTGATGGTCGAGCGCCGCAACCTGGCTTTGAGCTACGTCCTCTGGGCCCTAGGCCTGGTGGGAGTGTGTGGCGTGCATCGCTTTTACAACCGCAAGCCCCTCAGCGGCACTCTCTGGTTGCTCACTTTTGGCCTCTGCTTCGTGGGCCAATTGGTTGATCTCTGGTTGATGCCCGAACTGGTTGATCAGGCCAACCGGCCTTTGGTGTTATCAGGCTCGACCCTCTCGGTTGAGCGGCAGCTAGTTCATCTGGCTAGGCGCAGAGGTGAGCTGGGCTTCACCCTCAATGACGCCCTCGTCGAGATGGAGTTGCCGGCTGGGGTGGAGAGTCGCCAGGTGCGTGATGAGATCCAAAGGTTGCTCCATGCTGAGCTGCTGGATGTCGGCAATGACGATCGGGGCCGGGTGATCTACAAGGAGCCTTGAGACAGGGACGTTTTTTGCTGTTGATAGGGCTGGCGGCTGGAGCGTCGGTGCCCATGGGGTTGTGGAGTTGCCCCCTGCGTCAGCTCACGGGCATACCCTGCCCCACCTGCTACTTAACGCGCTCCGTGCTGGCGACTCTGCATGGCGACCTCGCCCAGGCCCTGGAGTGGCATGCATTTGGCCCGGTGCTGGTGGGGCTAGCGCTGGCCCTGGGGCTCTGGACTCTCTTAGGTGGCCGCCTGGCGTCTCGGCAGCTGCTGCAGTTGGCCTGTGCCGCTGCGCTGCTCGCATTTGGCTACTGGCTGCTGCGGCTCTGGGGCTGGAGCCAGGGCCAGCCTTTGCCGGCCTGAACTGCCGAGAAAGTTCCTAGGCGGGCGGCAAGAAACCCAGAGTTTCCCGCACCCGTTTGAGGGTCTCATCGGCCACGGCCGCAGCCTTGTGTTGGCCATTGCGCAGCACCTCTGCCACCGCGCCTGGCTGCTGCCGCCACTCCTGATAACGCTGCTGCACGGGCCTTAAGGCCTCTACGGCAGCTTCTGCCAGCAGGGGCTTAAAAGCGCCCCAGCCCATGGCGCCGCACTGCTCGGCTGCCTGCGAACGGCTTTTGCCGGCCAGCAGGGCGTAGAGCCCAAGAAGGTTGTCTGCTTCCGGGCGCTCCGGATTACCGAATTCCAGCCCCATGGTGGGGTCGGTTTTGGCCCGTTTGATTTTTTTAACCACCAGTTCCGGCGGATCCAGCAAGCTGATCCGCGAGCCCTCGTTGGGGTCGCTTTTGCTCATCTTTGAGCTGCCATCGGTGAGGCTCATCACCCGGGCCCCTTCTCGCAAAATCAAGGGCTCGGGCACCTTCAGCACTGGAATCAACTCACCATCTGGATTGCGCTTGCCAAAACGGGCGTTGATGCGCTGCTGGGCAATGTCGCGGGCGAGTTCAAGGTGCTGCTTTTGGTCCTCCCCCACCGGCACCAGATCAGCGTCGTAGAGCAGGATGTCGGCAGCCATCAGCACCGGGTAATCCAACAGGCCCACAGACACCTGGTCTCCCTGTTTGATTGCCTTTTCCTTGAACTGGATCATCCGCTCCAGCCAATTGAGCGGGGTGACGCAGTTGAGCAGCCAGGCAAGTTCGCAGTGGGCGCTCACGTGGCTCTGCACGAACACGGTTGAGCGATCGGGATCTATGCCGCAGGCGAGATAGAGAGCTGCTGTTGAGAGCGTGTCCTCGGCGAGCTGGGCTGGCTGATGGGGAACTGTGATCGCATGAAGATCCACCACACAAAAAAAGGTTTCGTGGCTGCTCTGGAGATCAACCCAATTACGGATTGCGCCCAGCCAGTTGCCGAGGTGCAGAGCCCCAGTGGGTTGCACCCCAGACAAAACCCTCGGCCGTGCCATGGGACTCAGCTCGCGGTGCTCTCAGGATTTTCGGTGCTCTCAGAGTAGTCGGTACTCTCAGTGCTCTCGGGGGCAAGCTCTTCGGCGGCAGCTTCGATCTGCTCGTCAGCGGCATCCTCTTCAGAGTTGGTCTCGATGGGCTCAGCCACGGGAGCAGGAGGCTTGCTTGGGCGAGCAAAGGGATCGATTCGAGGTGCCCGCTCCTGGCGGATCACCCGGCTCTCGCCACCCCCCGGCCGGCGTTCTGCGCGTGGGGCATCACCCCGTGGACCGGCCTGGGCCCTTTGCTGAGCGACTAGTTCGTCGAGCTTTCCATCCTCGAGCAGCTGGGCCACCGTGCGAATGGCGAATCCCAGGGCAGCAACCGTGGAGCGCAGCGCGAAGCCCTCCTGAATGGCTCTAGCGGCACGCATCTCGTTGTCGCTGAGGCGGATGCGGAATCCGCCGGGTTCGCGGTTGCCTGGCGGGCGGCCGCCACCGGCGCGCCCTCCCTGGTCATCGCGAGATTGAGAGGGGGTGGTTTCGTCGGCCATCGCCTCAGCCTGTGCAGTCAGGGGCAAGTGTGCCGCATCGGCTGGCCAAAGGGGGGGTGAGCCAGTGCAGCCGATGGGGCTCCCGCTGCCCACTGCGAGCTAGCACGATCAGGGGCAAGGACCGCACGCTTCCTGGTTGAAACTGGTTTCTATAGGTCTCCAGCAGCTCCAGATAGGCAGTAAATGTCCAGCCGTGGTTGCCTCGCTCCTGGTGACCCCAAAAGTGGCGCAGCGCCTCCTGGCAGGCCGGTTGACCGAATTCTTGCCAGCAGCGCAACTGGGCTGACCAGGCCGGCTGTCCGGCGGCGATCCAGGCCCGATAGCGCACCAGCTCTGGTGCTTCAGCACTGGCATCTGGCGGCAGCACCAGGGCAAGCTGCTCCAGTGATATGCGGCGCAGCCTCAGCCAGCAGCGCTCAAGCAGGGCCACCGGCAGGCTGCCAACCCAAATGGGAGCACCCTGAAGCTCCACTGCCCAATCCAGCAGCTGGGCCTGCTGCCTAAGGGTCAATTGCGGGAGTGTCAATTGCGGCAGCTGCTCAGCCATGGGTGCCCTTAAAGGTGATTGCGGCGCTTGCGTATTCGCGGGGTTCGAGGTGGATCGTGCAGCGCACCCGACCAAAACGGGCCTCTAGGTGCTCCTCCACCAATTCGGTGATCCGGTGCGCCGTTGGCAGGTCATTGGCGTCCACCACCATGTGCATGTCGATAAACACCTGCTGGCCGAGCACCCCGCGGCTGGCGATGTCGTGGCAGTTGAGCACCCCAGCAACTTCCATCGCGACCTGGTGAATGGCCTCCGGAGCAATGGCGATCTGATCAACCAACTGGGGCAGGTTGGTTCGCAGCACCGACCAGCAGACCCGCACCAGCAGCAAGCACAGCGGAATTGCTAGGGCAACATCGAGCCAACTGAGGTTGAGCCACAGCGCTCCGGCCAGGCCCACCAGCACCACCGCCGTTGTCCAGATGTCGCTGCTGGTGTGGGCCGCATCTGCCTTGAGGAGGGGACTGCCTAGCCTTCGCCCCTCGGCCCGCTCGTAGCTAGCTAACAGAATGTTGATGCCGAGCACGAGCAGTAGTACCAGTAGCTCCCGGCTGTCCATTCGCAACGGCTGTAGTCCGTTGCGAAGACGTTCGAGGGCGGCCTGCAGGATCTCGAAGGCAGTGAACAGGATGAAGGCTGCAATAGCCAGGGCACCGACCGCTTCGTACTTGTGGTGCCCGTAGGGATGGTCCCGGTCTGGTTCTGGATCCGAAAGTCCATTGGTCACAAGTCCTAACAGACTCGAAAATCCGTCAGTGGCACTGTGCATGGCATCCGCCAGCACGGCTAGTGAGCCACTCAATAGCCCCAGCAGCAATTTCAACAGCGTCATGCTGATGTTGACGGCTAGGGCCACCAGCAGCACTCGCTTCACTTGTTCTCGGGTGTCCTGGCGAACCTCCATTGGGTTGTCCCTTACTCCTGGAGTTGGCAAGGCAGACCCCCGACTCGCGCCCAAGCTATTGGCATTTGCCGCCTGCGCAGCGTCTCAAGGTGAGCTAGAGATGCATCAGCTTGTCCAGCGCCGTTGACGCCGCCGGTGACCCTCCCCCAGCTCGCCGGGTTAGCCATGGTCCGCCAGGCCATGCCCACGACCATCAAACCTTGGCTGCCGGCTATCGGCACCGGGGTCATGGGCTGGTTTGCCCTCGATGGGCTGCTGCGGTTGAGTCACCTGCCCATCGCCTCTGGCCTCACCTTGGCTGGCCTGGGCCTGGGTGCTTCGCTGCTGCGCCGCCGCCAACCCCGGGGGCCAGCCCCTACGGATGTGCCCGGCTGGCTGGGGCGCCTGGAGCAGCTTGAGGGCCAGTTTTTACGGTTGGCAGCGGAGCCAGCCCCAGCCAAGGCTGAGCTAGCCAGCCGGATGCGCAAGAACCAACTGGCAGCCCTGCGCCAGGAGCTGGATCGGCAGGGCTTGCAGTTGGCCTTAGTGGGTACCTGTCCTCCGGCTCTGGCTCTGCAACCAGATCTGATCGAGGCCCTGCGTGGTTCCGAGATCCTGCAGCTGCACTGGGCCCACCCCTTGCCGGCATGGAGCAACGATTGGTCTTGGCCTGAAGCATTTGCTGCCTGCGACCTGCTGATCCACCATCTGCGCACTCCTCTCTCAGCTGCCGATCTGCGCTGGCTCGAGGCCCTACCCGCCGCTCAGCCCGCCTGGCTGCTGGTGGAATTCAGCAGAGGTGACCAGACTCTCGAAGGTCTGGCAGCTGAATTGCGCTCCCAGCTTGGACAGGATCTTTCCCAGCGTCTGCTCTTTTGGAATGGCCTGCCCACGACTCTTGCAGCCAGCATTTCGCCCCTAGCCCGGCACCTCGCCAGTGCCGGAGCGGAGCTGCGCCGCGGCCGCCAGCTGCGTCGTCTTGAGCAATTGCATGGTCTGTGGCAGTGCGAGCTCGAGCAGCTGCGGCGGCAGCACTTTCTGCCACTTCAGCGGCGCACCCAATGGCTGGTGGCGGCTGGTGTGGTGGCGGCGCCCCTGCCCAGCCTCGACCTGCTGGTGCTGGCGGTGGCTAATGGCTTGATGCTGCGCGAGATGGCTCGCCTCTGGGATTGCCCCTGGACTTTCGAGCAACTGCAGGCAGCCGCTAGTGAGCTCGCCAAGGCAGCCCTCGCCCAGGGGGTGGTGGAGTGGAGCAGCCAGCTTCTTACTGGCCTAGTCAAATTGCATGGCGCCACCTGGCTGGTGGGGGGGGCGTTGCAGGCGCTCAGCGCTGCCTATCTCACCCGGGTTGTGGCCAGGTCCATGGCTGACATGTTGGCCCTCTCGGCGGGGGTGAGCGAGCCGGATCTCGCCGAGATCAAACGCCAGGCACCCCTGTTGGTGGCCAAGGCAGCGGCGGCTGAAAAACTCGACTGGCCTGCCTTTCTCGAGCAGGGCCGGCAATGGCTTCGCAACCTGCCCCCTGCCGGCATGGACAGCTCAGAACTGATGGCAGCGGAGCCAACCCCTTGATTGCCATCGATCAGCGGGTGCTGTATGCCTTTCTACTCACCCTGGCAGCCGGTCTTTGCACCGGGCTCGGTAGTTTGCTTGGCCTGGTGTCGAGGCGATTCAGCCCAAAGTTGCTCAGTTTGTCGTTGAGCTTTTCGGCTGGCGTGATGATTTTTGTCTCCTTTGTGGAGATATTTCCCAAGGCCAGGCAAGCGCTGGCCCTTGGGCTTGGAGCCACTACGGGCTATGCGGTCACCGTGCTGGCGTTTTTTGCTGGCATGGTGGTGATTGCCTTGATCGACAATGCCCTACCCAGCCATGATCTGACCCTTCCTGAGGCCAACTTTCCCAGGGCCCAGTCCCAGACCTTGCTCCGCACAGGTTTGTTTTCGGCCCTGGCGATTGGAATCCACAATTTTCCAGAGGGTTTAGCCACCTTTGTTGGTGCCCTCTCAAGTCCCAAGCTTGGCATCAGCATCGCCATTGCCATCGCCATCCACAACATTCCCGAGGGCCTGGCGATTTCAGCTCCGGTGTATTACGCCACTGGGAGCCGCCGCACTGCTTTTTGGGTGTCTTTCGCCTCAGGGCTTGCTGAGCCAATCGGTGCAGTGGTGGGCTACGTCTTTTTAAGAACATTCCTCAGCGACACGGTGATGGGCTTGGTTTTTGCCAGCGTCGCCGGACTGATGGTTTACATCTGCTTCGACGAATTGCTGCCTGCCGCCCAGCGCACCGGGGCCCATCACCACGTGATGATTGCTGGCCTCACGGCAGGAATGGTGGTGATGAGTGTCAGCTTGGTGCTGCTGGCCTGAGGTGAACCAGCTCTCCAGCCGAGATCAAGCTGCGCCGGGCGCAGATCAGAGCTGGCCCTGGTGGCCGCTGTTGCCGCTCTACCCCTACGGACGCCGCCGCACCTTGGTGCGCGAATTGATCCTTGGCCAGGTCTGGAGTTTCGAGCAGCTCCAAGGGGTGTTTTACGTGGCAGTGCCGATCCGGATGACGGTGGTGCGTGTGCGGGGTGGTCTGTTGCTCTATGCCCCCGTGCCACCCACTGGAGAGGTGCGGGCAGCTCTTGCCGAGCTGGAGCACCGCTACGGGCCCGTTTGCACGATCGTGCTGCCCACCAGCTCTGGCCTCGAGCACAAGCTGCCGGTGCCGGCGATGGCAAGGGCGTTCCCCGCTGCTGAGGTGTGGGTGACACCACGGCAGTGGAGCTTCCCCTTGCCGCTGCCGCTGGCTTGGCTGGGGTTCCCGGCCCAGCGCACCCGGGTGCTGTTTGAGCAGGGGCTTCCCCATGCCGATGAGCTGCACTGGCTACCGCTCGGGCCCCTAGACCTAGGCCTGGGCACCTTCATGGAGGCGGCCTGCCTGCACCGCGCTAGCGGTTGCCTGTTGCTCACCGATGCCCTAGTGGCCATCAGTGAGCAACCCCCAGAGCTATTTGATGCCGATCCAACGCCGCTGCTTTTCCATGCCAGGGATCGCGGTGATGCGCCCTTGCTCGACACTCCTGATTGCCGCAGACGGGGCTGGCAGCGACTGGTGTTGTTTGCCTCCTATCTCCGCCCAGATCATTTGCAGGTTCCTGGCATCAGGGAGTTGCTTGCCGGCCTGCTGGCCGCGGGGGTGCGCTCGCCGCGGGCCTATTTCGGCCTCTATCCCTTCCGCTGGCAGGAGGGTTGGCAGGCTGAATTTCGGAGTTTGGTGCCCGGCCCTGAGGCCGCACTACTGGTGGCGCCTGTCTTGGAGCGGTTGGTCTTTCCACGCTGCCGGGCCGCCCTGGTGACGTGGATCCGCACCTTGGCTGGCCAATCCGAGATCCGCTGGCTGGTGCCGGCCCATTACGAGGCTCCCGTGGCTTGCAGCCCTCAGCGTCTAGGGGAGCTTGCAGCCTGCCTGGAAGGGCGAGATTGGGCACCAGATAGGGGCAGCTGGGCCTACCTGAGCGGCATTGACAAAACACTCCTGCGCTTTGGAGTGGTGCCGGAGCAGCCCGCAGAGTCTGGGCCAGGGGGTTCTTGACCAGGTGATTCTGGCTTAGGGGTTTACTGAGTTTGAGCTAGCTCAGAGCCTGAGCTCGCCTGGGTCGGCATCGAGATCGCTGTCCAGATCTCCGCAGCCCAACAGGCTCGTGTCCAGTTCCATGCGCTGTTCCATCTGGCGCAGGAAATAACCGGTCATCATCGCCGAAGCCAGTAGGCCAGCGAGGTTTTCTCGGTTGGTCTGAATCTTGACCTCGAACTGCTCGCCGGGGAGCATCCCCAACAACCCTTGGACGTTGTGGCGAATGATGTCCTGGATGTCGCCACTGGCTGAGCGCGCAACCCTTTGCAGCACATCAGGAGACTGCTCCTGCAGGTACTGAATCAACGAGTTACCGCTGATTGCTTCGTTATCGGTGGTCAGGAACTCCGGGTTGAACATCGCCGGCGTGCGCTGCATCCGGATTGCACCTTACCCCAGCTCATTCGTCGTACCAGGGGGGTGGCCCATGGCGGAGATCCGTAACCAGCCAAACCGATTGAGGGGCCAGTAGCGAAGCACCGCCGTGCCGATCAAGGCCTTTTGAGGCAGGGGCCCCCAGAGGTGGGAATCCAAGCTGGCATTACGGTTGTCGCCCAAAACAAGCAGATGGTCTGGGGGCACAGTGAGGGGTTCCAGCTGGTAGTCCATCGGTTCAGCAGACCAATCGATCGCCGCCTTGCTGCCGTTGCGCCAAAGCACACCATCGCGCACCTCCACTTCATCACCAGCTTGTGCCACCACCCGCTTGATCAGGGCCGCCTTGGGGTCGTAGCCAGCGGCTATTAGGGCTGTGGGGGGATGGAAGACCACCACGGTGCCGATCGGTAGGGGGCGATGCAGCCGGGCGCGCAGCTTCTCCACCAGCACCCGATCCTGCAGTTGCAGGGCCGGGAGCATTGATCCCGAGGGAATCCAGCGGGGTTCCAGCACCGCCCAGCGCAGCACCAGGGCCAGCAAGACCCATGCCAGCACTGGCACCACTTGGCGGCGCAGGGTTTCGACCAGGCTGGGAGTGCTGCTGCGGGGCGAGGACGACAAGGGAGCAGGGGAGACTGGTCCAGTCCATCATGAACCGCCCTGGCGTGGAGTTGGCCCGTCGCAATCTCGAGGCGGCGCTGCTGCTACTGAAGGCCCTGATGGGCCAGGGGCTCAGCCAGGCTGTGTTGTGTCCTGGCAGTCGCTCCGGTGCCCTGGCCCTGGCCCTGGGGGTGCTCGAGCCGCGCGGGCTGGCGCTGTACACCGCCATTGATGAGCGCTCTGCCGCTTTTTTTGCCTTGGGATTGGCCAGGGCGACTGGAAAAGCTGTTGCTGTTGTCACTACCTCGGGCACCGCTGTGGCAAACCTGCTGCCCGCCGCGGTGGAAGCGGACTATGGCGCCATCCCCCTATTGCTGATCAGTGCTGATCGCCCCACCCAGCTCAAGGGCTGTGGGGCAAACCAGACCGTGAACCAGGAAAGCTTTCTGGCCGCCAGTGTGCGCTGGTTTGGCCAGGGCGATGGCACTGGACTGGCTGCCATGACAGACGCTGCCATCGCCGCCCTGGCTCGCCAGGCATGGTCTGCCACCCGGCCCCCTGCCCTGGCCCCGGGGCCAGTGCACCTCAACCTTCCCTTTGCCGAACCTCTACATGCGGACGGTCCGGCGCTGCTTGAGGCCATCGCCGACGGTTCTCTTGAGACACCTTCCCTTTCGTCAAGATCACCGTCATTTGCCGAGACCGCCCTGAGTGCTGCTGGATCAGGGATACAGGAAACGCCCTTCAGCCCCGCTCCCGATCCAGACCAGCCAGGCGTGGTTGTGGCTGGTCCCTGGCGCGGCCTGCCCCAGAGCTGGCCTGGTTATGTGGAGGCTTTGCTGCGCTGGCAGCGGCGCACGGGCTGGCCCGTGCTGGCCGATGGACTCAGCGGGCTGCGGGGGTTGGCTGACCTCGATTTGATCAGCAGCTACGACCTACTGCTCGAGGCTCCTGAACCCATGCTGCGTTCAGCCCAGGTGCTGCGCCTTGGCCCCTTGCCTGCCAGCCGCCGCCTACAGCGCTGGCTGGCCGATCGAAACCCTCTCCAGTGGCTTGTCAGTGAGGGCGAGCCGAGATGTCTTGATCCGCTCGGCAGCGGACGGCTCGGCAGTGGATGGCACGGCAGCGGATGCCAGCAGAGCGCAGCCGGTTTGGCCGCCTGGAGCGCCAGCTTGCCTCCATCTTTTTGGGCCGGCGGCCCCAGCGCCGAGGCCCTGCAGTTTGGGTCTCGCTGGCGGCAGCGGGAGCAGCAATTACAGCTTTGGCTAGATCAGCAACTGGCCAGCGGTGATGGGGCAGAAACTGGTGTTAACGAGCTTTGTTTGGCGCGCCAGCTGGGGCTCTTGCTGCCTGCCGGCTTGCCGCTGGTGCTTGCCAACAGCAGCCCCGTGCGCGATTGGGAGAGCTTCGCTAACCCCGCAGCCCCCTGGCGACCGGTTTATGGGTTTCGAGGGGCATCAGGCATCGATGGCACCCTGTCGATCGCCTGCGGGGTCGCAGAGGCCCATGGCCAGGCGGTGCTGCTCACCGGTGATCTGGCCCTGCTGCATGACAGCCATGGCTGGCTCTGGCAGCGCCAACTAAAGGGGCGACTCACCGTGATCCTGATCAATAACGGCGGTGGCGGCATCTTTGAGCAGCTGCCAATTCGCACCACGCCTGAGCAGGCCCTGGATTTCGAGAGGCTGTTTGCCATGCCCCAGCAGCTTGATCACTTGGCTTTGGCTGCAGCCCATGGCGTGCCGGGGCGCAGGGTGGAGCAGCTCGCTGACTTGCCATCCCAGCTGGACTGGGCGCTGAATCAGCCGCTGGCACTGCTTGAGCTGGTGAGCGATCGCCGCGCCGATGCACTCAGACGCCAGACCTTGCGCAGAATGGCCGCCCAAGCCCTGATGCAGTCTTGAGCCCTTCCTCCCCGACCCCGTCAGCGGTGCAGTGGCAGCCCGCCGGCTCCTACGAGGACATCCTTTTTGACCTGTGCGAGGAGGGGATCGCCCGCATCACGATCAACCGACCCCACAAGCGAAACGCCTTCCGGCCCCGCACCGTGCAGGAGCTTTGCGACGCCTTTTCCCGAGTTCGCGACAACCCTCGGGTTGGGGTGGTGTTGTTTACCGGAGCCGGCCCAGCGGCTGATGGTGGCTGGGCCTTTTGCGCTGGCGGCGATCAAAGCGTGCGCGGCGATGGGGGCTATCTCGACGAGTCGGGTTTGCCCCGTCTCAATGTTCTGGACTTGCAACGCCTGATCCGCAGCTTGCCGAAGGTGGTGATTGCCCTGGTGGCCGGTTACGCGATCGGTGGTGGCCAGGTGCTGCACCTGCTTTGCGATCTGAGCCTGGCGGCTGAGAACGCCGTATTTGGCCAGACTGGACCACGGGTGGGCAGTTTTGATGGCGGCTTTGGCGCCGGCTACCTGGCCCGGCTGGTGGGCCAGCGCAAGGCACGGGAGATTTGGTTTCTCTGTCGTCAATACGGGGCCGACCAGGCTTTGGCCATGGGCTTGGTGAATGGGGTTGTGCCCCTTGATCAGTTGGAGCAGGAGGGGATCAGCTGGGCGCGCGAGGTGATGCAGCACAGCCCGACGGCGATCCGCTGTCTCAAGGCTGCCTTCAACGCTGAAACCGACGGATTAGCAGGAATTCAGGAGCTGGCCGGCCAGGCCACCCATCTCTTTTATCGAACAGCGGAGGGCCAGGAGGGGCGCAATGCCTTCCTTGAGAAGCGACCGCCAGACTTCTCCGATGCTCCCTGGTTACCTTGAAAACAGACGGATTTCATCTCAGGGCAGTGGGTTGTTTGGGGCTGCTGCCTTTGCTTCCGCTCTTGCTTGTGGGAGCCGACTTAATTGCGCCACCCCTTGCCGTTGCAGCTGGAGAGCCATCTCAGCATCGTCGGCTCGTCCTTGACCGGCGCCAGCGCCAGTTGTTGGTACTAGAGGGCAACCAGGAGCGCAAACGCTTTCCAGTGGGTGTCGGCCGGCCGGGCTGGGAGACCCCGGTGGGTCAGTTTTCGGTTATCGAGCTAGCGGTAGACCCCACCTGGGAGCACCCAGCCACCGGCCAACGCATCCCGCCTGGACCTGCCAACCCCCTTGGCAGCCGCTGGATTGGCTTCCACCGCGACTGCAAGGGCCGCGCCGGCTTCAACGGCAGCGAGCACCTTGTGGTGAAGGGTTGCGTCAGCGCTGGCTTCCACGGCACACCCCAGCGGCACAGCGTGGGCCAGGCCGTTTCCCACGGCTGCGTGCGCCTACTGGATGAGCATGTGCGGGAACTGTTCGATCTGGTGGAGATGGGCACCCCCGTGACGGTGCTGCCCTAGCGACGCCCGTAGAGTTGCGCCCACCTCCGGTAACTCTGGGATGCGGGTCTTGTTTGCGGCAGCCGAATGCGCGCCGATGATCAAGGTCGGGGGCATGGGAGATGTGGTGGGTTCCCTGCCCCCGGCCCTAGCCGCCTTAGGGCACGACGTACGCATCATCTTGCCGGGTTACGGCAAGTTGTGGTCGAAGTTGAAGGTTTCGCCCGAACCCATCTGGCGGGGCCACACGATGGGCAATGACTTCGCTGTCTTTGAGGCCCGCCATCCAACCAACGGCCTGATTCTCTATTTAGTGGGCCATCCGGTGTTTGATCCGGAGCGCATCTACGGCGGTGAAGACGAGGATTGGCGCTTCACTTTCTTTGCCAGCGCGACTGCGGAATTCTGCTGGCATCACTGGAAACCTCAGGTGCTGCACTGCCACGACTGGCACACCGGGATGTTGCCTGTGTGGATGCACCAAGACCCGGAGATCAGCACCGTTTTCACAATCCACAATCTCAAGTATCAGGGACCTTGGCGCTGGAAGCTTGATCGCATTACCTGGTGTCCCTGGTATATGCAAGGGGACCACACGATGGCGGCGGCCTTGCTGTATGCAGATCGGGTCAATGCGGTGTCTCCCACCTATGCGATGGAGATCCGCACGCCCCAATACGGCGAGCATCTAGATGGCTTGCTGAATTTCATCAGTGGCAAGTTGCGCGGCATTCTCAACGGCATTGATACCGAAGACTGGAATCCAGCCACTGATGCCAGCCTGCCAGCTCAGTTTTCGGCTGCGGATTTAGCCCCCCGTGCCGTTAATAAGCAGGCCCTCCAGGAGCGCTTTGGCCTGGCTGTGAATCCCCGCTCCTACCTAATGGGGATGGTGAGCCGGCTAGTCGATCAAAAAGGTGTCGACCTGCTGCTGCAGGTTGCTGATCGGGTGTTGGCCTACACCGACAGCCAGGTTGTTGTTCTCGGCACGGGGGATCGCACCTATGAGTCGGGGCTATGGCAGATGGCAGCGCGCCATCCCGGCCGCTTCGCCGTTTTCCTCACCTACGACGACGCCCTCTCTCGGCTGATCTATGCCGGCAGCGACGCCTTCTTGATGCCGAGCCGCTTTGAGCCCTGCGGTATCAGCCAGATGCTGGCGATGCGCTACGGATCGATTCCGGTGGTGCGGATGGTGGGCGGTCTGGTGGACACCGTGCCCCCCAACGACCCCCTGGCTGGCAGCGGCAACGGCTATGGCTTCGACCGTTATGAACCAATCGACTTTTACACGGCGATCGTGCGCTCCTGGGAGGCCTATCGCAATCAGGCCAGTTGGCAGGAACTCCAGCGCCGGGGCATGGGCGTGGACTTCAGCTGGGCCCGCTCGGCGCTCGAATACGACGCCATGTACCGCGACGTTTGCGGGGTAAAGGAGCCAACACCTGAGGCTGCCGCCGTTGAGCGTTTCTCCCAGGGTCAAGATGCGGACCCCAGCCGGCGGGGTCTGGCTTCCCTGCTGAAGCGTCGTTGAACCTCTTTTGGTGACGCCACCCACCTCAGCCCCCGACAGATCGGGCCGCTCGGAGCCACCAGCTCCCTATCCGGCCCTTTACGAAGAACCTTGGGGGCGTCTTGCCGTGGACCTGCGTGCCGCCTTGGCCAGCACGGTGCTCAAGCTGCGGGAGCTGGTGCGCCGCAACCGGGAGGGAGATTTATCCGTGCCTGGCTTTTGGCCCCAAGGGCTTGCGGCCTTTTTTTGGCCGGTGCTGCTAGCCCTCAGCCTGGCTGTATTGGCGTGTTTGCTGACGCTGCTGATAAAAACTGTCTTCTATAGCCCCACCCCCAGCCCAACCACTTTTGATATCGCGGATAGTGCAGCCTCTCAACCAGTTGTTGAACAACTTGCTGAACGACTTGCCCCCCGTTCTGACCTGCCGCTCCCGCAGGCCCTAGGCCAGCCAGCTGCTCGCTCTGTTGGTCCAGCGCCAAGCTCCCCTGAGCCTCCTGAGCTTGCAGAGCCTGCTCCTGCCGTGCGCCTTGAGCTAGACCCCCTGCTGGCCCTGCTCTCAAACGATGACCCCGATGGCAGCATTTCTTCTGCGCTCCCCCACCCTGAGCAGGGGCTGCTCGACCTGGAGCTGTTTAGTACCTGGGCAGGCTTGCCATTGCAGCGACGCCAGCAGCAAGCCGATCTCTGGCTGCAGCGCAGCCGTGAGTTGGGTTATGAGCGTCTGCGCCTGGTAGCCCCTGGCGGCAATCTGCTGGCTCAGGCCGCCCGGGTGGGTAGCGGCATGGTGCTGTTGGAGGCGGAGACAATTCCTCAGGCATGATCCTCCGCATCGCCCCCGACTGCCGACGATGAGTCTGCGTTTAGCCCAGTTGCAGGAGCTCTGGGGTCAACCCGCCACCGGCCCCCTGGCCGTGGATCAGGCGGAGCTGAAGCTTGCCCCCCAGGCCATCTGCACCGATAGCCGCCAACTCAGCGGCGGCGACCTTTTTCTGCCGCTGATTGGCGAGCGCTTCGATGGCCATGGCTTCCTTGCCGCTGCCCTTAAGGCGGGTGCAGCCGCTCTCACAGCCCAGGCGGGCCACCTTGCGCCAGCCTCCCAGGCCAGTGTGTTGGCTGCTGCTGCCGCAGCTCACGTGCCCCTCTGGCTGGTGCCGGACACCCTGCAGGCTTACCAGGACCTGGCGGGTCTCTGGCGCCTGCAGCTTGCAGCGCCAGTGGTGGCGGTGACCGGTTCTGCCGGTAAGACCACCACGCGGGAACTTATCCGTAGTGCCCTGGCTCCGCTTGGGCCGATTTGGGCCTCTAGCGGCAACGAAAACAACGACGTAGGCGTCCCCCTGACCTTGCTTGGCGCAGGCCCTGATCAGGCGGCCTTGGTTGTGGAAATGGGCATGCGGGGCCTCGGTGAGATCGAACGGCTGAGTCGCTGCGCCAGCCCCGATGTGGCAGTGATCACCAACATCGGCACAGCCCACATCGGCCGGCTTGGCAGTCGCGAGGCAATCGCAACGGCTAAGTGCGAAATCGTGGCTGGTTTAAGGCCCGATGGCTTGGTGGTGATCCCGGCTGGTGATCCCCTGCTGGACCGTGCCCTGGCCAGGGTGTGGTCTGGCCGGGTAGTGCGGGTTGCCCTGCAGGGAGAAGGCTATGAAGCTGCCGCAGATCTGGTGGGCAGCCTTGATTGCCAGGAGGAGATTCTGGAGTTGGCCGGAGTGGCCCTGCCCGTGCCGCTAGAGGGAGTGCATCACGCCCGCAACCTGATGCTTGCCATGGCGGTAGCTCGAGAGCTCGGCCTTGAGCCTGAGCGTTGGCGGCCCCTACAGGTGGATCTGCCCGGAGGACGCAGCCGCCGTTTGCAGCAAAATGGCTTGCTGATACTTGACGAGACCTACAACGCCTCACCGGAGGCGGTGCTTGCTGCCTTGGAGCTGCTGGCCCAGCAGCCTGGCCGCCGCTTCGCGGTGCTCGGCACGATGCTCGAGCTGGGCGAGCAGAGCCTCGCTCTGCACCGCAGCGTGGCCGAGCGGGCAAGGCAACTAGACCTTGATGGGCTGGTGATCGTGGACCAGGGCGAGGAAGGGGCGGCCATGGTTGAGGCGGCCACTGGCCTATCGCGTTTAAGGCAGGTGGATTGCCCGGAGGCTGCGGCCGAGCCATTGCAGCAATGGCTGCAGCCTGGAGATGTTCTTTTGCTCAAGGCCAGCCGGGGTGTTGCTCTGGAGCGCTTGATCCCCCTTCTTTAATAGGGCTCGCCGGGCTCGACACGATCAGCCATGATGCTCAAGGAGCAGCATTTCACGATGTTGTGCCTTCGGGCGAAGGTCCTGGGTGGTGGTTCACTCGGGACCTTTCTGCTCTCAGCCCAAATACCAATGCAACATGGCGGCCAGCTGGCCCACCATGCCCTTGCCGGTGAGAAGCTCGCCGACGATTGCTGCGGCAAAGCCCAGCATGGCCATCCGCCCGTTTAATAATTCCACCCCGGCCAAGGCAGCCTTGTTCCAGGGTTTGGGGCTGGTCATGCTCTCGCCAAACCGTTCTACCGGCTCGTAGAGAAAGCCATCCTTATCTGGTGAAGCCGCAGGACGCCTGTCGCGATTCATAAAAGCTGGGGAAGATTGGCGCAGCCTATGGGGTTTGAGGGCTCGGCTGGTTTAACTGGGTGGACCAGTTTTCCTTGACGAGCTGGCGAGCACGGCCCAAGGCGAGCGAGCCGGCCGGCACGTCTTTAGTGATCGTCGAGCCGGCACCAACGGTGACGTTTTCGCCCAGGGTCAATGGTGCTACAAGCACGGAATTTGCCCCGGTTTTGCTGCCGGCACCCACCACGGTGCGGTGCTTGCGCACACCGTCGTAATTGGCGGTGATTGTGCCTGCTCCCACGTTCACGCTAGCGCCCAGATCTGCGTCGCCGATATAGCTGAGATGGTTTACTTTCACTCCATTGGCAAGACTGCTGTTTTTCACTTCCACAAAATTGCCGATGTGACAGTGCTCTGCCAATGAGCTGCCGGGGCGTAGCTGGGCGAAGGGGCCAATGGAGCAGTGATCAGCAACCTGCACTTGGCGCAGCACTGAATAGAGCACGGTCACACTTGCTCCCAAGCTGCTGTCTTCGATCAAGCAGCCGGGCCCGATGCGGCAGCCATCGCCGATGGAGCTGCTGCCGCGGAAGTGGCATTGGGGTTCAACAACAACATCCTGGCCAAACCGGCAGTCCTCGCTGAGGGTGCAGCTAGCTGGATCCACAAAACTCACACCCTCAGCCATCCAGTGGCGCTTTAGCCGCTCCTGCAGAGCCGTCTCGCATTGGCTGAGCTGAAGCCGGTCGTTGATACCGGCGATTTCGTCAGCATCAGCCACTTCTCGGTGCATGGCCGGCTGGAGCAGGGCCACCGTGTCGGTGAGGTAGAGCTCGCCTTGGTCGTTGTCGGTGGTGAGCTTGGGCAGCACCTCGGCCAACTTGGCCCAGTTGAAGCAGTAGATACCGGCGTTGGTGAGGTCGTTGAGACGCTGCTGGTCGTTGCAGTCGCGGTGCTCCACGATCGCGCTGACGGAGCCGTTGGCATCGGCAAATACTCGCCCGTAGCCACTGGGATCGTCCAGCCTGGCCGTGAGCAGAGTCACGGCAGCGCCACTGCTGCGGTGTTGCTCCAGCAGGGCCGCAAGGGTTTGGGGGCGTAGCAGCGGCACGTCGCCATTGAGCACCAACAGATCGCCGCTGAAGTTATTTAGCGGTTCGAGCAGTTGCTGCACGGCGTGGCCAGTGCCGTTCTGGGGCTGTTGCAGCACGAATTCAAGGCCGCTTAGGCCCTGCAGCTGCTGCTCCACCCGCTCGGCCTGGTGGCCAACGATCAGCAGGCGCCGCTCTGGCTGAAGCTGCTCGCAGCTCGCCAGTACCCGCTCCACCAGGGTGGCGCCGGCTAGGGGCTGGAGCACCTTGGGCAGGGCGCTCTTCATGCGGGTGCCCTTCCCTGCGGCCAATACGGCAACGGCGAGCATGGGCAGGTGGTAACGACTGGCCGGGAATCTACGTGGACTACCTATCAACTTGCCTGCTGCTTGAGGCGGGCTAGGTCGTCCCAGAAGCCCGGATAGGAGACGGCTGCCGCTTCCGGCCGGTGCAGCAGGGTGTCCCCCCGGGCGATGCCGGCAGCAACCGCCAGACTCATGGCAACCCGGTGGTCGGTTTCACTGTCAACCTCTGCGCCGTGCAGTTCGGTGCAGCCACTGATAGTCATGCCGTCTGCGAATTCCTCGATGCGGCCGCCCATCTCACCGAGCTGCCTTGCCATGACCGCGAGGCGGTCTGTTTCCTTGACCCGCAGCTCCTCAGCGTCACGAATACGGCTGATGCCCTGGGCGCAGCAGGCGGCTACCGCCAGTACTGGGATTTCATCCACGAGCCGGGGGATCAGTTCGCCACCGATATCAAAGGCTTGCAGCGGGCCGTGGCAAACCCGCAGGTCTCCCACCGGCTCTCCGGCCACATCCCGGAGGTTGAGCACGCTTATTTGGGCGCCCATCTGCTCCAGTACCTCGAGGATGCCGGTTCGGCTGGGGTTGAGCCCCACGTTCTGCACTGTGATCTCAGCGCCTGGGGTGATGGCACCGGCCACCAGCCAGAAGGCGGCGGAGCTGATGTCACCTGGCACTACCACCGCTTGACCTTTGAGCGTTTGCCCCGGGATCAGGGTCACAACCGTGTTACCCGCACCGCCCACAGACAACTCGGCGCCGAAGGACCGCAGCATTCGTTCGCTGTGATCGCGGCTCTGGGCCGGTTCGATCACGGTGGTGGGTCCGTCAGCGGTGAGGGCGGCAAGCAGGATGGCGCTCTTCACCTGGGCTGATGCCACCGGGGTGTGGATGGTTGTGCCGTGCAGGGGCTGGCCCTGCACCGCTAACGGTGCGAAGTTGCCGTCGCCGCGGCCACAGATCTGGGCACCCATTTGGGCCAGGGGAGCTCCGACCCGCCGCATCGGCCTGCCCCGTAGGGAGCCATCACCAGTGAGCACGAAGTGGCGGCCAACCCGGCCTGCCAGCAGCCCCAGCATCAGCCGCATGGTGGTGCCCGAGTTGCCGCAATCGAGCACATCGCCAGGTTCCTGGAAGCCATCAAGGCCGGCGCCTTGCACAGTCACAGGCTGGCCTGCCTGAATCGGCGACACCTCCACTCCCATGGCCCGCAGGCAGGCGGCCGTACTGAGCGGGTCCTCCGCTGGTAGCAAGCCCTCGATGCGCGTTTCTCCTTCTGCGATAGCCCCAAACAAAAGGGCCCGGTGAGAGATTGATTTATCGCCGGGTACCTGCACGGTTCCCACCAGAGTGCCGCCGCCAGCCAGGCTGAGCGGGGCGGATTTAGCGGCGGAATGGGCCACGAAGCACTGACGGCAGTTGGCCGATCCTATGGAGCGCGCCGCTGCCCGACTGATCCATAGGCGTGCCAGTGGCATAGAGGACCGTGACCAGCGCCAATGGCGAGGGCGGAGCGCAAGCCGCCTTCCACGTAGCGCTTGGCCTCGATCACTGCCTCCTGAAGGGATCTCCCGAGGGCCCGCTGGGCGGTGATCGCTGCCCCTAGTGTGCAGCCACTGCCGTGGGTGTGGGTGGTGCTGATTGGCGCGTGGCTGAGCCACTGCCCTGGGGCATGGCGCTGCAGCAGGAAGTCGCGGCCGCGCAGCCCTGGCCGGCCGCCGCCCTTGACCAGCACCGCTGCTGACCCCAGCTCCAGCAGGCTCTGCGCCGCTTGCTCAACCGCACGCTCCAGATCGGTAGCTGCCTCGATCGTCACGCCGCTGAGTAGCTGGGCTTCATGCAGGTTGGGGGTGAGCAGCTCGGCTTGGGGCAGCAGCAGCCGGTAGGCAGCGATGGCGCTGGGTTCAAGAAGCACTGAACCTGCCCGCGACACCATCACCGGATCGATCAACTTCGGGATCGTCAGCGGCGCCAAGGCGGCAGCAGTGGCCTCAATTAGGCCGACATTGAGCAACATGCCGGTTTTAAGGGCCGCTACCGGCAGGTCTGTGCTCACCGCGGTGATTTGGGCGCTAAGGGCCTCTGGCGACAGAGCGTCCACGCGGCTGACACCTGTGCTGTTCTGGGCGGTGATGCAGCTGATGGCCGAGCAGCCGTACACCTTCATGCTCGTGAAGGTCTTGAGGTCGGCCTGGATGCCGGCGCCGCCGCTGGAATCACTGCCGCCGATTGTCATAGCGATGGAGGGAGTCATCGGCTTGCTCCAGCAATGAACTGTGGGGAGGCCCATGGCTTAACCAAGCATCACCCCACCCTCGCCATCGGATCCGGCCACGGCGCTGCGCAGGTCGAACAGCAGGTCTTCGAGACTGAGTTCCGCCAGCGCCTTCTGTCGGACCCGCTCTAGCCGTAGGTGCAATGCATTGGTCACTTGATCGGCTGGAGAGTTGGCCGGCTCCGACGTTGCAAGCCGGTGCGGACTGTCTGTCAAAGCTTCGCCAAGCCCCGCCAAAATCAGCTCCATTGAAATTGCCCGGGCTGGCCTGCTAAGTCGGTACCCCCCCACCCGACCTCGCCTCGCCTCCAGTAGTCCGGCCCGCCGTAGACGCAGCAGCAGCTGCTCAAGCATTGGCTCGGGTAACTGTTGGGCCGTGGCCAGCGCGTGGGTTGACTGCCAATCCAAGGGCCTTGCTGCCAGCTCCAACAGGGCCTTAAGAGCATGGCTGGCCTGGCGAGAAAGCATTACGCCTTAGCCGTTGCCCGCCCCGCCAGCCGCTCCAGCACGTGCTCCAGGGTGTAACCAAATAGGGCTGGATCTGGCTCGTCCTTACCGATATCTGCCAAGCCAAGCTCGGCCCAACGGGCATCGAGCCTGGACTCCAGCTCGGCGGGACGGCTAAGCGGTTCGCCCCAGGGGTGGCGCTTCTCCGGACCAATCTTGGTGGTGGCATCGATCGCCAGCCTGCCGCCCAAGCCCAGGCGCTCGCTGGCGAAATCGAGGCTGTCAAAAGGGGTGTCTTCGAGCACAAACAAATCCCGCTGCGGATCCACTTGGGCACTGATCGCCCAGATCACTTGGCGCGGGTCGCGGATGTTGATGCTTTTATCCACCACCACAACAAATTTGGTGTAAGTGAACTGGGGCAGGGCGCTCCAGAAGGCCATCGCCGCCCGCTTGGCTTGGCCTGGATAGGCCTTATCGATGGCAATCACAGCCAGTTTGTAGCTGAGCCCCTCCATCGGCAGAAAGAAATCGACGATTTCAGGGATCTGCTGGCGCAGGATCGGCGTGTAGATGCGGTTTAGGGCGATCGCCAACATGGCGTCTTCCTTGGGGGGCCGGCCACTGAAGGTGGTGAAGTACACCGGATCACGTCGCTGGGTGACGCACTGGATCTGGACGAGGGGCGAATCTTCGACGCCGCCGTAGAAGCCCATGTGGTCGCCAAATGGTCCGTCAGCCAGCTCAGAGCCAGGGGTGATAGTGCCTTCCAGCACCACCTCACTGTGGCTCGGTACCTCCAAATTCACCGTTTTGCACCTAGCGAGCCGGACGCCCTCGCCGGCGTAGATGCCAGCAAATAGCCACTCGCTCAACTGCACCGGGATCGGCGTGGCGGCCGCCATCACCAGCAGCGGATGCACGCCGATGGCAATGGCGATTTCAAGCTTTTTGCCCATCGCCGCCGCCTTGCGCAGGTGGCGGGCGCCACCGCGCACGCTCAGCCAGTGCACGGTCATTGAGTTCAGCGACTGTTGTTGCAGCCGGTACACGCCCACATTGGGTGTGCCAGTTTCTGGATCCTTGGTGATCACCAGGCCCAGGGTGATGATCCGGCCGCCGTCGCCGGGCCAGGGCCGCAGCAGGGGCAGGGCATCAAGATTCACCGCCTCGCCCTTAAACACCTGCTGGTGACAGGGAGGGGTGAGGTCGAGATCGGGCCGGGCTTTGATCACATCCAGCAGCACCGAGCCAAAGCGCAGCGCCTCCCTGGCCCCTTTAGGGGGTCGGGGTTGCTGCAGCAGGGCCAGGCGCTCGCCGAGCCGTTCCAGCTCCTCTGGTTGCTCCATGCCCATGCTCCAGAGCACCCGCTCCTGGGTACCCAGCAGGTTCACAGCCACCGGCATGGTGGAGCCAATCACATTTTCAAACAACAGGGCCGGGCCGCCAGCTGCCAGCACCCGGTCGGCAATCGCTGCTAATTCCAGGTCTGGATCCACCGGCGCGGTGACGCGCCTCAGCCGACCCCGTTGGTCCAGGAGGTCGATGAAGCCGCGCAAATCCCGGCGACTGCGTTGACTAATTCCCTTATTCGGCATCGACTTTTATGAGCGGTGACTACTGTGACGCACCTGAACTGGGGCCGCGGCTGTGCAAATTTCCTACTTCCACTCCTCTGAATGCGTGCCACCCGTCAGGTCCCTGGCGGAGGGTGGGCCAGATGCGGCAGTAGTTATCGACGTTCTACGGGCAACGACCACGATTGCTTGGTCCTTGCAGAACGGAGCTGAGGCGATCGAGGCCTTCGCCAGCCTGGAGGAGCTTGAAGCAGCAGCGGCTGCCTGGCCGGCGCAGCAGCGACTGCGTGCCGGTGAGCGAGGCGGCCAGAGGGTGGCGGGCTACGACCTAGGTAACTCTCCCCTTGCGGTAACCCCCGAGCTGGTGGGTGGCAAACGCATATTCATGAGCACCACCAATGGCACCCGCTCCTTAGCGGCCGTCAAGTCGGTGCCTCTGTTGCTGACGGCCTGTCTCCCCAACCGCACCGCAGTAGCACGGCGTTTGCTTGATCAGGAGTGCTGCCGGGTCTGGATCGTGGGCAGTGGCTGGGAGGGCGATTACTCCCTCGAAGACAGCCTCGCTGCAGGTGCCGTTGCTTCTGCGGCGATTGAGATGGCGGTGGCTCCCCATATCGGTGTGAGCTTCGGCAACGACGAAATGCTGGCGGCCCTTGCTCTCTGGCAGCAGTGGCACCTCGATACCGAGACCTGCTTGCGCACTGCAAGTCACGGCCAGCGCCTGATCAATCTCGGCGACCATGACGCCGATTTTGCTTGCTGCGCAGCTGTCGACAGCCTGCAACTAGTGCCCTTTCAGGCCGAACCCGGGGTGCTGAAGGCCAGTTGATCCCAGCTGCGCGAACCGCCTCCTGGCAGTTCCTTTAAAGTTTGACGGACTGGTTGGGGCAGTGAGTGGGCAGTTTTCTGGCGGCAGCTGTGCAACTCACCAGCACCCCGGATCCGGATGCGAATTTCGCTTCAGCGGAAGAACAGATCGAGCTGGCTGCCCGTCGCGGCGCTGAGTTGGTCGGGCTCCCCGAAAACTTCGCTTTCATGGGGGAGGACGAGCAGCGCCTTGAGCTGGCCCCATCGTTGGCGGAGCGCTGCAGCAGCTTCCTTGTCACGATGGCGCGCCGCTATCAAGTGACCTTGTTAGGCGGAGGCTTCCCCGTCCAAGCTGGACCAGGGCAGACCTTCAACCGAGCTGAGTTAGTGGGAACGGAGGGCCAGCTGCTGGCTCGCTACGACAAAATCCACCTCTTCGATGTGGATTTGCCCGACGGCAACACCTATCGGGAATCAGCCACGGTGCAGCCCGGAGACCAACTGCCCCCGGTAGTTGATGTGCCCGGTCTTGGCAGGATTGGCCTGTCGATCTGCTACGACGTTCGCTTCCCTGAGCTTTATCGCCACCTGGCCCAGGCAGGGGCTGATGTTTTGTTTGTGCCCGCAGCCTTTACCGCTTTTACCGGCAAGGACCACTGGCAGGTGCTGCTGCAGGCCCGGGCGATTGAAAACACTGCCTACGTGGTCGCCCCCGCCCAGACGGGCCAGCACTACGGACGCAGGCAGAGCCACGGCCATGCCTTGGTAATCGACCCTTGGGGCACGGTGCTGGCAGATGCTGGCGTAAGTGTCAGCGCTGCCATTGCCCCGATCGATCCGGTCCATGCCCAGAGGGTGAGGGCCCAGATGCCCAGCCTGAGGCACCGCCGGCCGGCCCTGTTCTGACTGTCCCGATGCCCTGGTCCGTCAGATTTCGGTGGACTGCTGCTTTTGCAGCGGTTGCTTTGGTGCTGGCTGATCTGCCGGCCTGGGCTTCTTCCCTGGCGGCCTGGCGCGTCTCCCGCAGTGGCCAGCTGGAATTACGTACCAGTATCGATGTACGCCCCCAGGCCTTTTTCGAGGCTGGTACAGGCTTTAGGGGCCCCCGGGTCTGGGTAGACCTCCCTGGTGCCCCATCGCGCACACGCACTGTGCGAGGCAGTGGTGCCTTGCGTGAGGTACGGATTGGTCGTCCGGATGGCTTCACAACCCGCCTGGTGCTGGAATTTGCGCCAGGTACCCAGCTCGATCCCTCTGGCCTGCGCCTGGTGGGCACCTCCCGCGACCGCTGGCGCATGGAGTTGCCGGGTCTTGGCAACCAAGCTGGGCTTGGCCTCGGCGAGGGAGACCTCGATGCTGTCGCCAGCTTTGGCGCCGATCAGCAGACCTTCTTCCCCACCGCAGCTACGCCCCTCTCCGCCGATGGCTTGCCGGTTGTGCCCCGGGGCCGCTTCAAGGTGGTGATCGACCCTGGCCATGGGGGCCCCGATCCAGGTGCCGTCGGCATTGGTGGCCTACGGGAAACCGACGTAGTGCTTGATGTTTGTCTGCAAATCGCCCGGCTATTGCAGGCCCGCGGCGTCCAGGTGTTGATGACACGCACCTCCGAGGTGGACGTTGACCTGCCTCCCCGGGTGGCCCTGGCCAACAGCAGCGGTGCCGATCTGTTTGTGAGCGTGCACGCCAACGCCTTGAGCATGGCCCGTCCCGATGTGAATGGCATCGAGACCTTTTTCTTTGAGGGTGCGGGATCGCCCTCCCGTCGCCTGGCTGCGGCCTTGCAGGAGCAAATGGTGGCCATTTCCCCTGGCAGTCCAGATCGCGGCGTGCGCACCGGACGCTTTTTCGTGATCCGCCGCACGGTTATGCCCTCTGCTCTTGTTGAGATGGGCTTCGTCACCGGTGAACTCGATTCCCGGCGCCTCGCCGATGCCAATTTCCGTCGTCGCATGGCTTTAGCTCTGAGCGCTGGGATTCTTAACGCCCTGCAGGGTCAGCCATGAGCGCTTTGGTGGGGCTATTTGACAGCGGCTTGGGGGGCCTCACGGTGCTGCGGCGACTTCAGGAGCGCTATCCCCATTCCTCCTGCCTTTATCTCGGGGATACGGCCCGGGTTCCCTACGGCCAGCGCAGCGTCGCCGATATCCGCTCGATTGCGGCTGAGGTGGTGGGCTGGCTGCGTCACCAGCAGGTGGGGGTTCTGGTGATGGCCTGCAACACCTCCAATGCCCTCGCTCTTGATGTGGCCGTGGCGGAGGCCGGCGTTCCCGTGGTGGGCCTGATCGACAGTGTTGCTGCCGACCTAAACAGCGAGTGCGTGGGGGTGTTGGCTACTCCCGCCACAGCCGCAAGCGGTGCCTATAGGCGGGCAATCCATGCCTGCCGGCCCCACACCTCTGTGCTCGAGGTGGGCTGTCCCACCTTCGTGCCCTTGATCGAGGCCGGTGATCTCCAGTCTCCAGCCCTGATAGGGGAAGCCAAGGCATACCTGGAGCCCCTACTCGCAGCCGGTGTCGACACGGTGGTGCTGGGCTGCACCCACTACCCGATGCTGCGCCCCTTGCTCACGGCCCTACTGCCTCCCCATGTGCGGCTTGTTGATCCAGCTGAATCGGCGGTACGGCGCCTAGGGCCCCTTTTGGCAAGCATGGGCGGCATGCCGGAGGGCGAACTCGCAGCGGTGGAGGTGGTGACCCCAGCCGAGCGCACCCGGGTCTGCGTCAGTGGATCTGCGGAGGCCTTTGCCGACGGGGCGAGCCGCTGGTTGGGTTACCGGCCTGCCGTTGAGCGGGTGGACCTGCGGTCGATGGGGCGAGCCTTCTAGGATCACGCCACGGCGGAGGTGTTGTGGCAACGGTTGCAGAGCTGCTCCAGCCCGTAGAGGCTGACCTAGATGCCCTGCTGGCCGACCTGCGCAGCCTCATAGGAGCTGGCCATCCAATTTTGCAGGCTGCAGCAGAGCATCTGTTTGCTGCAGGTGGTAAGAGGCTGAGACCCGGCATTGTGCTCTTGCTATCGCGGGCAGTAGCCCCCGACGGTGAGCTGGGGCCCCGCCACCGCCGCCTGGCCGAGATCACTGAAATGATCCACACGGCTTCGCTTGTCCACGACGACGTTGTCGATGAGGCTGCAACCCGGCGCGGAGTTGACACGGTGCACAGCCGTTTCAACCATCGAGTGGCGGTGCTTGCGGGGGATTTCCTTTTTGCCCAGGCCAGCTGGCATTTGGCCAATCTCGATGATCTCGAGGTGGTGAAGCTGCTCAGCCGGGTGATCATGGATTTGGCAGACGGCGAGGTGAAACAGGGACTTTTCCGCTACGACACCGGCCAGAGCTTCGAGACATACCTCGAAAAGAGCTACTGCAAGACAGCCTCGCTAATTGCAAATAGCGCTAAGGCAGCTGGCGTACTTACCGGTTTGCCAGGAGCCCAGCTCGATGATCTTTATCGCTTCGGCCGCCAGTTGGGTTTGGCCTTCCAGGTAGTTGACGACATTCTCGATTTCACTGGCAGTGATCAGCAGCTCGGCAAGCCAGCTGCAAGCGATCTGGCCTCTGGTTACCTCACCGCTCCGGCCCTTTATGCACTGCAGGAGCGCCCTGCCCTAGCCGGCTTGATTGAACGGGAATTTTGTGAGGCAGGTGATCTCGAGCAAGCCCTTGAATTGGTGAGGGGTTGCGAGGCCATCCCCCGCACCCGGGCTTTGGCTGAAGGCTTCGCCCAAGAAGCAGCTGAAGCTTTGGAATGGCTAGCCCCCTCCGAACCGCGCAGCGCCCTGCGGGCCCTGCCTGATTTCGTCCTTAGTCGCCTCTACTGACGCTGCTCAGCCAGCTACCAGCGCACATCTCTGAGCGAATTGAGTCGGGTCACCCCAGCTGGTGTGGCTTGGCTGTCCGCTTCGCTGGGGACAAGGGCATACACCTGACAACCGGCGGCCACTGCGGCTTCGATGCCGGCGGCTGAATCTTCGAAGGCCCAGCAGTCGCGAGGATTGCAGCCAAGGCGTCTAGCTGCGAGCAGAAATGGGTCCGGTGCCGGTTTGCCCGCAGCCAGGGCTGGATCATCGCCGTAAACCCTTACCTGGATCAGCTCTAGCCATCGGTGGGGTGCAGCCTTACGACGCACGGCGTCCTGGGAGCTGCTGGTGACCAGGGCCATGGGGACGTGGTGATCCCTGCAAATCTGCACTAGTTCGGCGGCGCCGTCCATTGCGGCAGCGGTGGGCACCAAGGCATCCGCCAGGGGTTGGCGCACGGCCAGCAAAGCCTCACTACTCGGGGGATTGGAACCTGAAGCTGCGATCCAGCGGCATACCAGGGCAGCACAATCCAACCGGCGCTGGCCCCGCAGCCTGAGCAACTGTTCAGCACCGAGCTGGCAACCAAAGTGGGCGGCGGCCATATGCCAGGCCCTGGCCTGCAGTGGTTCGGTGTCTAGAAGCAGGCCGTCGAGATCGAACAGGCAGGCGGCAGGACCCATCTATCTATCCTGCATCACGACGGCCCATTACATGCCGGTGCACGGAGCATGTGACTTCGGCGCCAGCTGGTTAAAATTTTCTTTGGCATCTGCCAGTTAGAGACCGCCCGTCAGCATCCGCCTGTCTGCCACCCATGCCTGATGCCACAACGGGCCCGACGATCGAATCGGTGCTTCAGGAGCAGCGGTTGTTTGCGCCCCCAGCTGAGCTGGCCGCCTCGGCCCGCATTGGCTCTCTAGATGCCTACCGGGCCCTATGCAGCAAGGCTGAATGTGATCCCGATGGCTTCTGGGGCGACCTTGCCCGTAGTGAGCTGCACTGGTTTGACCCGTTCGATTCGGTGCTCGATTGGAGTGATCCGCCTTTCGCCAAGTGGTTTGCGGGGGGCACCACCAACCTGAGCTTCAATTGCCTCGATCGCCATCTCGATGGCCCTCGGGCCGATAAGACCGCCCTGATTTGGGAAGGGGAGCCCGGCGACAGCCTCAGCTTTACCTACCGCCAACTGCATGCCGAGGTTTGTAAGGCGAGCAATGCACTAAAAGCTCTTGGCATCGGCAAGGGGGATCTAGTTGCCCTTTACATGCCGATGATCCCGGAGGCAGCCATTGCCATGCTGGCCTGTGCCCGCATTGGTGCCCCCCACTCAGTGGTATTTGGCGGCTTCTCGGCCGATGCCCTGCGGGATCGCCTGATCGATGGCCAGGTGAAGGCGGTGATTACCGCCGATGGCGGCTTCCGTAAGGACAAGCCCGTGCCCCTTAAGCCCGCGGTGGATGAGGCACTCGCGGCAAATGGCGGCGCACCCAGCGTTGAGCATGTGCTGGTGGTGCAGCGGATTAAGGGCGACTGCGCCATGGCCACCGGTCGGGACCACTGGTGGCACGAGCTGGTGGATGGGCAGAGCGCCGAGTGCCCCGCCGAGCCCATGGCCAGCGAAGACCGCCTATTTGTGCTTTACACCTCTGGCTCCACCGGCAAACCCAAGGGGGTCGTACACACCACCGCCGGCTACAACCTCTGGGCCCACCTCACCTTCCAGTGGATCTTCGACATCCGCGAAGACGACATCCACTGGTGCACCGCCGATGTGGGTTGGATCACCGGCCATAGCTACATCCTCTATGGCCCGCTTTCTAACGGCGCCACCACGGTGATGTACGAGGGTGCTCCCAGGCCGAGCAAGCCAGGCGCCTTCTGGGAGGTAATTCAAAAGCATCGCTGCACAATTTTCTATACCGCCCCAACGGCAATCCGGGCCTTTATGAAGGGAGGCCGAGCCGTGCCGGATCAATACGACATGAGCTCGTTGCGAATCCTGGGCACCGTGGGTGAGCCAATCAATCCCGAGGCCTGGATGTGGTATCGGGATGTGATCGGTGGCGACCGCTGCCCGGTAGTGGATACCTGGTGGCAAACCGAGACCGGCGGCGTGATGATCAGCCCCCTGCCCGGCGCCACCCCCACCAAACCCGGCTCCTGCACCCTGCCCCTGCCGGGAATCGCCGCCGACATCGTCGACATGGACGGCGTTTCCCAGCCAGCTGATGCCGGTGGCTACCTGGCGGTACGTAGGCCATGGCCAGGAATGATGCGCACCGTGCATGGCGATCCGGAGCGCTTCCGCAAGAGCTACTGGGAGGAGATCAGACCCGCCGATGGCTCCTACCTGTATTTCGCCGGTGATGGCGCCCGACGTGACTCCGACGGCTACTTCTGGGTCATGGGCCGGGTTGATGACGTGATCAACGTGAGTGGTCACCGACTCGGCACGATGGAAATTGAGAGTGCTCTGGTGAGCCATCCCACCGTGGCTGAGGCGGCGGTGGTGGGCCGTCCCGATGAGCTCAAGGGTGAGGGGATTGTGGCCTTTGTGACCCTGGAGGCGGGTCGCTGCGGCGATGACGCCCTGGTTGCCGAGTTGCGGGCCCATGTGGGCAAGGAGATCGGCCCGATCGCCAAGCCAGATGAGATTCGCTTCACCGATTCCCTGCCTAAAACCCGCAGTGGCAAAATCATGCGCCGCATCCTGCGGGCCCTGGCCTCCGGCCAGGAAGTGACTGGTGACACCTCCACCTTGGAGGACCGTTCCGTACTGGATGCCCTAAGGGTTTAGGGGGTTAAGGGGGCCTGGCGAAGCGGTTCGATGAAGTCGACGTCCGTTGACTCAATGCTGATCGGGCGTCCAAACCAGTATCCCTGGCCGTAATCACAACCCAATTCGCGCATGCGTTCCAGCTGGTGCTCATTTTCGACCCCTTCAGCAACTACCTCCAGTTCGAGAGCTTTGGCGAGAGAGATGATTGTGGTTGCAATCACTTCATCTTCTGAATTGCTTCCCAATCCACTCACAAACGAACGATCAATTTTAAGAGCACCTACGGGAAATCGCTTTAGGTATAGCAATGATGAATACCCTGTCCCGAAATCATCGATGGCCAGGCGTAAGTCAAGATCTCGTAGTGCATTGATGGTCGCTACTGTCGATTCAATGTCGTCGACCAAAGTTGTTTCCGTGATCTCTAGGTAAACACTAGTTGGCTTGATTCCTGTTGATTCTAGGATTTCTTTGATATGTACCTTCACCCGTGGGTCGGCAAGACTGCGGGCAGACAGGTTTGAAGACAACCTCAGATTGCCTAGGCCGTGAATCTGCTGCCACCTAGTGATGGCAGCGCAGGCGCTCGCAAAAACGCACATGTCGATCGCCTGGATCAGGCCACTGTCCTCGGCTTGTTCCAGAAATGCGGCTGGCATCAGCAGCCCCAGTTGGGGATGTTGCCAGCGCACCAGGGCTTCAAAGCCCGTGAGGGTTTCGTCGGCAAGGCGGAAGATGGGTTGTAAAAAGGTTTTGATTTCCCCGTTTTGCACCGCGTTGCCAAGGGCCTCCTCTAGTGAGAGACGTTGTTGGGCTTGCAGACGCATGGTCGAATGAAAGCTCGAGTGGCGACCACGGCCTAAGGCCTTAGCCTGATACATAGCCATGTCCGCGTTTTCCAGCAGAGTTGATGGGCTTTCTCCTAGTTGGGCAAAGCTGATGCCGATCGACACGGTGTGGCTGAGTTCTGAGCCAGCAACCTTGAGGGGCTGGCGGATTGCCGCGATTATCCGGCTGGCCAATTGACTGGCATCATCTCTGTGGCTTGTACGAATTATAACGATAAATTCATCTCCCGATAGACGACCGACTAGATCGTCATGGCGAACCACGTGTTTTAGGACACGACTGACGTGAATTAGTAGTTGGTCGCCGGCGCTGTGTCCATAGGCATCGTTGATCCACTTGAAGCGATCTATATCGATAAAAAGCACCGCGGTCAAAAGAGAGTTGTCTACAGACAGATGATCAAGCGCCGCCTGCAGGCGATCCAGCACCATGCGCCGATTGGGCAGACCAGTAAGGGCGTCATGAGTTGCTTGAAGAAGGGCGTCCTTACGTGCCTGTCTTTCCGATGTAACAGCCCTTAGTATTTTTATACTTAGTTCGATGCTGCGGGCCATTGCTCGCAGCAGGGAACGCTCCTCCAAGTCAAAACGTTCACCTAGGCGGCCCACAAACAGCAGGTCCATTGGACCCATTGGAGCCCAACAGGTGCGGAGGATGCCTGAACGAATAGTGATATCGCTGGGTTGGTTGTTTAACTCCCCCAGAAGCAGTTGCTGGTCCTGTTCTGATAGCCCTATGCACCAGTTAATTGATTGATCGCAGATGATTGCAGCCACCTCGGCATCAACGGATTCAGCCACCCGGTTGAGCACATTGCGGAGATTATCTGGATCCTCCGTGGAGAAAGCTGAGAGGATCTCCGAAAGCATGTGCAGGGACCAGGAGGTCTCCATTAGCCGATCGCCAGTGTTACGAGGGTTTGGTTATGAAAGCCTCCTGCGCCTTTGGTGCGGGCAATTTCTCCATAGGTATAGAACCCTGCCATCGGTACGGCTCCGCAACTACTGGTGATTAAATCAGTTTCTTCATGTACTCGTTCTTCTGTAAATACTGCCCTTCGTGAGACGCAGTCGAATAGCAGTAAGCCAGCCGGCGGAACCCCGTTTAGGGCATCCACAGCCGTAATGCAGGACTGAGCCGCCGCATTAAGA
>NZ_JAGQDB010000050.1:0-18606 GCF_024346495.1 Cyanobium sp. A1C-AMD
AGTAAGTAGTGCTACAGCAAAAAGGCTATTTACCTCTACCCCGGCTAGCACCCCGAGCCAAGCAAACAAACCACAAGTAATCAAAACATCATGACCAAGGCAAACAAGTGCCAATAATGCATAGACTCGGTCGTAGCGGAAGGAAATGTATATGGATATACCTACGAAACTAACTAACAAAGAAACCAGGCTGGCCCGCAGTAGCTGGGAGCCAAGGGTGGGGCCAATCGTGTCTACGGACAGACCACCCGAGACCGTATCGCCGATTTCGCCCTTAAGGGACTTGATCACCATCTCAGACTGGGCTGGACTCAGGCTGGGCATGCGCAAGACGAGCGAGCGCCCACCATCAAGAAGCTGAACTGTGGCTCCAGTTAGTGGTGGAGCAGGATCTGAGCCATCCACTGGCAGCTTCAAGGCAACCAGGCTTGCTTGGACCGAATCAGCAGCCAATGGGGCACAGGCTGGGTCGCACGTGCGCTCTATCTGAATCTGAGTGCCGCCGGTGAAATCAAGCCCTGGGCGCAGTGGAGCTCGGATTGAGGGCGACAACCAGCTGACAGCCATTCCCAATAAACTCAAAAGCAACGCCACTGTGGATAGAAGCCATAGCTGGCGACGATGGCGATTAACGCGAAAAGAAAACATTGGCTGGTGACTAGTTGGTGCCAGGGACATCTCAGGCAACCCCCTCTGAACGTTGAACAAGAGGGATGAAATAGTTGATGCGGCGTAAGGCTGGATAGCTCATAAGTACCCGCAGGAGTGTGCGAGTGCATGTGAGGGAACTGAACAAGCTAAGCAAAACACCAATTCCAAGCGTGACCGCAAATCCCTTGACAAGCCCCGTCCCCAAAGCGAACAAAGCGACGCAGCTTATTAACGTAGTAACCTGGCCATCAAGGATGGATGAAAATGCGAGAGCGAAGCCAGTGTCAATAGACCGAATTAAGGTATTACCAGAGCGCAGCTCTTCCTTGATCCGCTCAAAAATAAGCACGTTTGCATCGACTGCCATTCCAAGCGACAAGATGAATCCAGCAATCCCAGGCAGGCTGAGGGTGACTGGGATAAGGGCATATACGGCCAAGTTGAACAGGCCGTAAAGGGATAGGGCAACTACCGCAACCAGCCCAGCCAATCGATAAACAATCACCATAAACACGGCTACTAGCAGCAGGCCTGTAAGGGCTGCCACAAGGCTGGTACGAATGTTTTCAGCCCCTAATGAAGGTCCAACTGTTCTCACCTCGAGGAGTTTCACTGGCAGTGGCAAGGAACCCCCTCGGAGCTGAACCTCCAAATCCCGAGCCTGCTCGGCGGTGAAATTACCCGTGATACTTGCTGAGCCTCCAGTGATGCCCGCTGCCTTGAACTCAGGGCCGACGCTTGCCTCACTTATGGAGCGACCATCCAGAACAATGCCAAGCAAACGACCAGTGCCGGCGATCGACTGGGTAAGGCTGGCAAACTTATCGCCCCCGTCCTTAGTGAAACCGAGAGTCACATCCCAGCCGGTGCCTGTTTGCTGCTGCTGGCGTCCTGCGGTGACAAGATCCTTGCCGCTGAGGCCAGCTGGTTCGAATTGGGCAACTATGTCAGCGTTGATACGTTGCAGATCTGCCTCTAGCTGATCACGATCAGCTTGTTTGGTGTCAGGCGTAGTTGGTACATCCTGCTGGGACTCAGCAGCTTCCTTAACAGGGGCGTTTAGGCGGATTAAAAGTGCCGTTGCTTGGCGCTTTAGGTTGAGCAATTCCTGCATCCGCTGCTCGGTACCCGGTTTTTGGGCCCGAAATTCAAGTAGTGCTGTAGTGCCAAGAACCTTGGCGGCGCGGGACGGATCTTGCTCCCCAGGCAGTTGCAGCACAAGCTGATCGTCACCGACAGTTTGCAAGGTCGACTCAGCCACACCCAAACCATTAATGCGGCGGTCAAGCACCTCCTTGACCGCATCTAGCTGCTCCTTCTGGACAGTTTTGATGGCACCAGCTGGCATTACTTGGAGAGTTAGTTGGCTGCCACCGCGCAGATCCAATCCCAGGCGCTGGCCTAGAGGAGTCTCCGGAGTGTTCCAGCTAAACAGCAGAGCCCCGGCAGCAATTGCCAAGGCAAGAATCAGGGCAAACCACCCCTGTTGACGAGCCATATCTAGATCTTTCCGGCGACGAGCTGCTGGGCCGCATCAACAATTTGATGGGGCTGAATGATGGTTAGGTTTTCCAGGGCACCGTTGTAGGGAGTGGGGATGTCCTGGGAAGACAACCGAATCGGCCGGGCATCAAGCTCATCAAAACAGTGTTCCGTAATTAAGGCGATCAATTCAGCCCCGATGCCGCCTGTCTTCATACATTCCTCTACCACAATCACCTTGTGGGTTTTGCGGATCGAGGCGGATATGGTCTCCATATCAAAGGGCTTCAGGCTGATTAGATCGATCAGCTCCACGCTCACCCCAGCCTTCTCCAACTGCTCGACAGCCTTGAGACAGTGATGACGCATGCGTGAGTAGGTGAGAATCGTGACATCCGATCCAGCCTTCACAACCTCGGCCTGGTCAAGGGCACAGATGTAATCACCTTCTGGAATATCTTCCGAAAGGTTGTACAGCAGCACGTGCTCGAAAAAGAGCACGGGGTTGTTGTCGCGGATTGCTGCCTTCATCAGGCCTTTGGCATTGGTGGGAGTGCTCACCGCCACAATTTTGATGCCGGGTACGGCATGGAAATAGGCCTCAAGTCGCTGGCTGTGCTCAGCGCCCAGCTGGCGACCAACCCCGCCTGGCCCCCGCACGACAGTGGGAATGGTGTAATTACCGCCGCTGGTGTAACGCAGCATCCCCATGTTGTTGGAGATTTGGTTGAAGGCAAGCAGCAGGAAGCCCATATTCATGCCTTCGACGATTGGGCGCAGCCCCGTCATCGCCGCACCAACCGCCATGCCAGCAAAGGAGTTTTCGGCGATCGGGGTGTCCAGCACCCGCAGCTCACCATATTTCTCGTAGAGATCCTTGGTGACCTTGTAAGAGCCGCCGTATTGGCCGACGTCCTCACCCATCACGCAGACGTAAGGATCTCTGGCCATCTCCTCGTCGATGGCCTCCCGAAGGGCATTGAACAGCAGCGTCTCTGCCACGTCTGGGCTTGCACCATTTAGCTGCCAACCTATCTCAGCCGCCGGCGGCGAAGGTTGAGAGCAGCAACACCGAAAGCAGCATGCCGGGGAGCAGCAGCGTTACCAGCAAACCCAGGTCGTGGGGAGTCATGTAGCGAAGCTAGGGCTTTTCAGCCGCTTCGGCAGGAGCCGATCCGGAACCGGACACCAAGTTGCGCACGAACACCAACGCCAGACCAATGCCAATGAAGGCAAAGCTGAAGGTGGCAAGAAACGACATGCCAACAATCAGCGTTTTGAGGGCCGTGGCGATGCTCTGGGCAATTGCCGAGCCGTAGCTGGGTGGATGCAGTGCGTAGTACGCCACCAATTTCTGGCTCAGACCCAAGGCCAGCCAGGCCAGCAGACCAGCGGTGAGCGAGCCCGAGAGGAAACTCAGCGGCCCTTTACGGGGCGCTGGATCACTGGGCTTGATAGGGGATTCGGGATTGGTCACTGAAGCAGGCTGACACCTCGATCGCTGAAGCCACAACACCAAGACTCAAAGCCGTACTGCTCAAATCGTTCGGATTGGTCTGCATGGGCGGTGCGAGCTTCGTCCAGGTTGGAGAACAGGGCGAAAAGACTTGGGCCAGAACCACTCATGGCAACTGCCAAGTGTTGCTCGGTCTGGCGCAGCAATGCCAGGCCCTGGCGCACGGTTTCCACCTCTGGTTCCACCACGGCCTGCAGGTCGTTGCGCAGTGGTGGCCAGCTCCCATTCCCCGCGATGGCGCCTAGCATGGGCGCCTGGCGTAGGGCCTGACGGCGCTGCTCAAAATCGGCTTCAGCCTCGAGATAGAAATCGCCGCGTAGCTCCTTGCAGCGTCCGTAGGCCCAGGGAGTGCTGACACTCACCCCCGGGTGCTTGAGCAGCAGTAGCGCCGGAGGCTCGGTTGACTTGAAGGCCAAGGCTTCCAACAGCTCACCGCGGCCAAAGCAGAGCTGGGTGCCGCCATCAAGGCAAAACGGCATGTCTGAACCAAGCTCAGCCGCCATGCTGTGCAGCTCCTGACTCTTAAAGCCCAGTCCCCATAGCTCGTTGAGACCAATCAGCGCCGCCGCTCCATTACTGGAGCCGCCCGCAAGGCCAGCACCGATCGGGATGCGCTTCTCGAGCACGATCTGGGCCCCAAGCTCGGCAAAACCTGAGCGGGCACGCAACATCTCCCCTGCCTTGACGACCAAATTGCTGCTGTCAGTGGGCAGGTCGGCCCGATCGCACTGGAGGCTGATATGGCCATCCGCCGTGGGCCGCAACCGCAGGCTGTCGGCCAGATCGATCGACTGCATCACCATCGCCAGCTCGTGGAAGCCATCGGGGCGCAGGCCCAGCACCTCCAAGTGCAAATTGATCTTGGCGGGGGCACGCACGCATAGATCAGCCATGGGTAGGGGCGGCAGCGGGCGCAGCAATGACCTGATTCAAGCTGCCCGCCAACGCCACCCAGGCTGCTGGCGCGATCTCCTGGGGCCGCTGCTGGAGGCCGATGCCCGCTGCTGCCGCCAACCCAGCAAGTTCAGCTTCTGGCAGCAGACCTGCCAGGGAGTTACGCACCATTTTGCGGCGAGCGGCAAAACAGCGCTTCAAAAGCATCTCCACCGTGCGGGCTAGTTGGGGTGCCAATTGCTGCTCCACTGGCAGCGGCTCCAACAGGATCACCTCCGAGTGCACTTGGGGCGGCGGCTGAAAACAGCGCGGCGGCACAGCACAAACGGAGTGGCAGTTGGCCAGCAGCTGCATGCGCACGCTCAGAGCCGAAAAGGCGCTGGCGCCAGGCTCACTGCGGATCCTTTCCCCTACCTCCCGCTGCACCAGCAGCACTAGACGGTCGTAGGGGTGGGCCACCGGTCGATCGAGCCGGCCCACCAGCCGCTCTAGTAGGGGGCCTGTGATGTTGTATGGAATGTTTGCCACAACCTTGTTGGCGGCAGGCAGCTCCACCGTCAGCACATCCCCCGAGGTGAGCTGGAAGCGCGGCTGGTCGCCGAAGCGCTCCTGCAGGCCGAGCACCAGATCGCGGTCAAGCTCCACTGCAGCCACTGCTGCCGCCGGTGTAGCCAGCAGCCGCTCGCTGAGAGCTCCCCGGCCCGGCCCCACCTCCAACACCCGATCGCAGGCTTCAAGCTCTGCGGCCGCCACGATGCGCGCGAGCACCGTCTGATCTATCAACCAGTGCTGGCCGAAGCGCTTACGAGCGCGGTGGGCAGTAAATGTCATCTTGAAGTCGTCAGGTATCCACAATGGCTGTTGCCCCAGATCCAGGCATTCATCCGCAGGCATTAATTTGCGCTGCGGCCATAGTTGCCTCGCTGCCGTTCCTGACCCTCCCCGCTCAGGCAGGCAGCGTTACCGCATCCTCGATCTGGGACAAAAGCAACGCCATTGAACGGGCTAGGCAGCAGCTTCCAGCTGGTGCGGTTGTTACTGCTGAGCGTTGCCAGGAAACGGAGGTAGGGATGGGCAACTATCGCTATTTATGCACTGTCGAGTTCAGCCAGCCAGCGCCGGCGGCCACTACCGATCAGTGATCGGCGCGGATCCAGCGAACAGGTCCGGGCGCCGGTGCCAGGGGCACCAAGGCAAAGACCAGCTCCACCGAGCTCTCCGCCCAAACCGGATGGTCCTCCAGCCAGCAGTGCCAGGCACGCTCCAACCGCTGACGCTTGCCGCGGCGCAGGGCGCCGGCACCCCAACTATCTGGCCCGCAACGGCTGCGACCTTTCACTTCCACCAGCAACAGCCGCCCCCCTTTTTCCAGCACCAGATCCAGTTCGCCCCAGCGACACTTCCACTGGCGTGAAAGCAACCGCCAACCCCTGCCGAGCAGTAGGCGCAGCACCCGCTGCTCGGCCCAGTCGCCCTGGCGGCGTGCAGTGGTGCGAGCCATAGGCCTGGAGCAGCAGCTCCCAGGGTTCCCACGCAGTGCGCCGCCAGGTGCCCTGCCTAGGCTTGAGATACCCACCCAGCCGTCATGTTGCCTCTTTTATCTTCCGGTCGATCCCGTTCCGATCGTTCTCCGGGCAGCCTGGCCGGCGGGGTGCTGGCGCTGTTGTTTGCCCTGGCCAGTGCCATCGGCTTGGCCTTGGTGTCCCCCCTGCCCGCCCAGGCGGCCATGGATGTGGCCAAACAGGTGCTAATTGGCGCTGATTTTCATGACCAGGATCTGAGGGGTGCCACCTTCAACCTCACAAATCTGCGGGATGCCACCTTTGCCGGCTCCGACCTGCAGGGGGCCAGCCTGTTTGGCGCCAAGCTTCAGGACGCTGACCTAAGCAACACCAACCTGAAAGAGGCAACGCTCGACTCGGCGATCTTCGATGGCACCAACCTCACCAATGCAGTGCTGGAAGACGCCTTTGCCTTCAACACCAAATTCACAAATGTGGTGATTGAGGGGGCAGATTTCACCAATGTGCCTTTGCGGGGTGATGCGCTCAAAACCCTTTGCGGCCTTGCCAGTGGCACCAACCCGGTGACCGGCCGCGACACCCGCGCCAGCCTGGGCTGCAGCTGAGCTGAATCGATGAGCTTCGACGCCCGTAGCCGCGAACGCCTTCAAGCCCTAGGCCGCAGCCTGCCCCAACCCTTACCCAAGCCTGAGCAGCCTCAGCAAAGCCAAATCAAGGCCAGCGATAGGCGCCACAAGGTGGAGCTGGAGCAAAACCCGGAGGCCCTGTTCAGGGAGCTGATGCAGGTCAGCCCCGATGGCACGGTGCCGCCCCACTTGATGGAGCGGCTGCGCGAGCTGGAGAGCCGCCGCCAGAGCGCTACCCCTGCGCCGGCGCCAAGCATTGCCGCCAGCCCCACCAAGCTCCGTGGTCGCAACACCCCTGGCCGGGCCGATCGGCGCACCGCAGCCGAATATGGCGATCAATACACCGCCTTTCAGCAATTGCTGCTGGAGGACGAGGAGGACATCCCCTCGGCTATTGATAAGTGATGGCTCCAACCCTTTCCAGCGATCCCAGCCTGGCTGCCTTCGGCTCCAGCCTCACCGCAATCACCCTGGCCGAGCTGGGCGATAAAACCTTTTTCATGGCGCTGATCCTGGCGGTGCGCCACCGCGCCCGCTGGGTATTTATTGGCTCATTTGCCGCCCTAACCGCGGTCACCCTGATCTCCCTGGCCCTTGGATACGGCCTGCGGGAGCTGCTACCCCAAAGCCTGGTGCCCTGGCTGGCCGCCGTGCTCTTCATCAGCTTTGGCATCAAGCTGCTGATCGATGCCCAGGGCATGGCAGCCAATGCGGCGACCGAGGAGAAGGCGGAGGCTGAGCAGGCGATCAATACGGCGGAAAGCAGCAAGGCCTTCAACACGGCCTGGGCCGTGATCTGGGAGGCCTTCGTACTGGTGTTTATCGCTGAGCTAGGCGATCGAACCCAGTTCACCACTATTTTTATGGCCACTGCGCCGGCCCAGGTATTCAGCTTTGGCGGCCTGCTCGCCGGCACGCTGTTAGGTCATGCCCTGGTCACCTGGCTGGCCGTAGGCGCCGGCAAGTGGATTGGTCAATGGGTGAATGAGCGCCTGCTCTATCGCCTCAGTGGCGGCCTATTTCTGGTGTTTGGTCTAGCGGCCCTGAGTCAGGCCCTGAGCTGATCCATCCCCCGTATGGTGCCCCCATACTTTCGCCACAGGGTTTAGGGAGCTCCACCATGACCATTCGCATCGGCATTAACGGTTTCGGCCGCATCGGCCGCCTTGCCTTCCGCCGTGCCATGACCCTGGCGGACGTGGAGATCGTTGGTATCAACGACCTGATTGAGGTCGACTACCTGGCCTACATGCTCCGTTACGACTCCACCCATGGCCGCTTCCAGGGTGAGGTGGCCGTCGAAAACGGACAGCTGGTGGTGAATGGCCAGGTGATCCGTATCAGCGCCGAGCGAGATCCAAACAACCTCAAGTGGGGTGAGGTTGGCGCCGACTACGTGCTTGAAAGCACCGGTTTTTTCCTCACCGACGACTCCGCCCGCGCCCACATCAATGCCGGCGCCAAGCGTGTGGTGATGAGTGCTCCCTCCAAGGACGCCACACCAATGTTCGTGATGGGCGTGAACCACAGCAGCTACGCGGGCCAGGACGTGGTTTCCAATGCCAGCTGCACCACCAATTGCCTGGCACCTGTCGCCAAGGTGTTGCACGACAACTTCGGCATCGTCAATGGCTTGATGACCACGGTGCATGCCACCACCGCTACTCAGAAAACCGTGGATGGCCCTTCGGTCAAGGACTGGCGTGGTGGCCGCGGCGCGGCCCAAAACATCATCCCCAGCTCCACCGGTGCCGCTAAGGCGGTTGGCCGGGTGATCCCCGAGCTCAACGGCAAGCTCACCGGCATGGCCTTCCGCGTGCCCACCCCCGATGTGTCGGTGGTGGACCTCACCGTGAACCTGGCCAAACCCGCCAGCTATGACCAGATCAAGGCCGCCATGAAGGCCGCCAGCGAAGGCCCCATGGCCGGGATTCTTGGCTACACCGAAGACGAGGTAGTGAGCACCGACTTTCTTGGCGAGAGCTGCACCTCGGTGTTTGATGCCGGCGCCGGCATCGCCCTCACCGACACCTTCGTGAAGGTTGTGGCTTGGTACGACAACGAGTGGGGCTACAGCTGCAAGTGCCTCGATCTGATGCGCCATATGGCCAGCGTGGGATAGGGCCGGCGCGGCTGAGCGTGGGACAGGCCGGGCACTGGAGAAGGGTCCTGCCCTTTTCTGCCCATGGCCTGTGCCGCCGTGATCTCCCTGCTCGAACCCTGCCAATCCCGCCAGGGCCACTGGCTGCTGCCAGACGCCGGCTTCCCCCAGCAGCTCGCCAGCTTGCTTGGCTCGCCCCTTCGCAGCAGCGGTAGGCCGCCCAGCAGCTGGCAGGAGCTGCATGCTGTTTTCTTGCCCTTGGCGCCGCTACCAGCACCGGAAACCCTTTCCCCAACACCTGCTGCTACCTATCGCTACCTGATCTGCCTGGACCGCCGCGGTGGCCGCCTGTCCTGCTGGCGGCGCTATCCGGAAGGGCTGGGCTGGCAACGCCGTTGCGGTCCGATGCCGCTGGCACTGTTCATACGTCGCTTCAACCAGCGCCTAACCTCCACCCCATGACCGGCAATCTCCAGGCGATCGGCTTTTTGTTCAGCTGGGTGCTCGGCTGGGGCATCGGCGGCTCCCTGATCGATGCGGGCCTAATCCAGGCCGGCGTCTATTCCCTCGAGACCGGCCAGCTCGGCACCCTCACCACCTTTGTGTTGTGGACCTTGCTGTGGGGCGCAGCTGGCGCCTGGCTCTACCGCCGCTTCACCACCACTACGCCCGAGTCCGGCGAGCCGGACTAAAACAGCGCGTCAGTACGCCTGAACTAGTGTGGGTCGACCCGCGGCGCGCGCCTGGCACACCCAGCCCATCCAGCCTTTTCGCCATTGCCGGGCAGCGCCAGTCTCGATGCCCAGCTGATCCGTTGCCGCGACAGCACGGTGTTGCTGCGGGTGAGTGGTGAATCGATGCAGGCGGCCGGAATCGACCACGGCGACCTGCTGATCGTCGATCGAGGCCTGGAGCCCCGCCCCGGCCAGATCGTGGTGGCTTGCCTGGACGGCTGCTTCACCCTTAAACGGCTAGTAGCCCACCAAGGCCGGCTACGACTGGAGGCAGCCCACCCGGCCTACCCGCCCCTAGAGCTGGATTGCTTTGATGGCGCTCGCATCTGGGCGGTGGCCCTGCATGTGGTCCGCACGCTCGAACCTGGCTGGGGTGTGCCGTAAAGCGCCATGACCTGCGAACCCTGGAGCCGCCGCCGCCAGGCAATCGTGCTGATCGACGGCAACAACTTCTACGCCTCCTGCGAAGCGGTGCTGGATCCCGCCGTGCTGGGGAGGCCGTTGGTGGTGCTCTCCAATAACGACGGTTGCATCGTGTCGCGCAGCGCCGAGGCCCGAGCCCTCGGCATCCGCATGGGCCAGCCCTACTTTCAGGTGCGGCGCGAGCTGGAGCGCCAGGGCGTGGTGGTGCGCAGCTCCAACTACGCTCTCTACGCCGATATGAGCCAGCGGTTGATGGCCACCCTGGAGCCCTGGGTGGAAGCACTGGAGATCTATTCGATCGATGAAGCTTTCGGCCAGCTAAGCCGGCCCGCCGACCAGCGCAGCCTGCACGATTGGGGCCGGCAGCTGCGTCACCACGTGCTCTGCCAGCTCGGCCTACCGGTGGCGGTAGGCATCGGCCCCAGCAAGGTGCTGGCCAAGCTCGCCAACCGACTTGCCAAGACGACGGCCAGCGCCACGGGTGTCTTCGACCTCGGCAGCATGGATGACCCCGATCCCCACCTAGCAGCGGTCGCCATCGAGGATGTCTGGGGTATCGGCCGCCAGCTCTCCCGCTGGTGCCGCCTGCGCGGTGTCGCCGATGCCAAGGCTCTGCGCGACATGCCCAGTGGCGAACTGCGCCGCCGCTGCGGCGTGGTGGGACTGCGCCTGCAGCAGGAGTTGCGGGGCATGGCCTGCCTACCCCTAGAGACCCTGCCGGCCGCCAAGCGGGAAACCTGCGTGAGCCGCAGCTTTAGCCAGCCGATCACCAGCCAGAGCGAACTGAGGGAGGCGGTTGCTACCTACCTGAGCCGGGCAGCGGAGAAATTGCGGCGGCAACAGCAACGGGCTGGTGCCATCACGGTGTTCGTGCGCAGCAACCCCTTCAACGGCACCAGTTTTTACAGCAACAGCGCCACGGTGAGCCTGCCGCTAGCCAGCAATGACACCGCCGTATTGCTGCAGGCAGCCCTACCCCTGGTGGCAGTGCTGTTCAGCCCCCACAAGCCCCTGCACAAGGCAGGCGTACTGATGCAGCAACTGCAGGGAGAGGAAACCCTCCAGCACAACTTGCTGCTGCCACTGCCCTTGGAGCAACAACACCGTCGCACAGCCCTAATGGCCACCATCGACCAGCTCAACCGCCACTACGGCAGCGGCACCGTGCAATGGGCAGCCGCGGGACTGCAGACCCCTTGGCGAATGCGGCGCTCACGACTGTCTGGGGCGGCCACTACCCGCCTAGACGCCATCCCGGTAGTGCGGGCCTGATCACTGCGGGCCTGATCACAATGGCAACAAGGCGGCTTCGATCATGGCGGCAGTAACGGTGATCGTCTCCTGTTCATCGGCATTGTCGAGGTAGGCCTCAAACGAGGCATAGCGCCGGATGCAGGGAGGAGCGCTGGCAGCGGCGCAGGCCTCAGCCCAGCTGATGTCTTCAGGCTGCACGGAGAGATAGGCGGTGAGAGCTTCCTCAAGATCGCTGCCATCGCCGATGGCTTCACCGTCCCAGAACACCTCGAAAAACCCCATGGAACCAGGGTGGAATCAGCAGGTAGGCAGCGTATGCGGGTATCAGCAAAGAAAGGAGTAGACCAAGGCTGACTGTGACGAGCCCATGACGCCATTGCCTAAAGCGGCCGGCAAAACCTGGTGGGAACACCAGCGCACCGGGCTATCGAAGTTGGTAGCAGTAGTGGGTTTCATATTGTTAGCACTCACCCAGAGCCACTGGGAGCTGGAGCATGAGAATGTGGCAACGTTCCTGTTCAGCACTGGCCTTGGCCTGGCTGCCATTGGAGCAACAGGGCGGATCTGGTGTTCATTTTTTATCTCCGGCCGCAAGGACGGAGTTCTGGTCACTGAGGGGCCCTACTCGATCAGTCGCAACCCTTTATATGTGTTCAGCAGCATCGGTTTGGTGGGAGTGGGGCTTAGCACCGAAACCCTCACCTACCCGCTGCTATTTCTGGTGATATTTGGTCTTTATTACCCAGGGATAATGGCAAGGGAGGAAAAACGGCTAGAAGAACTATTCGGCGAATCCTTCCGCCAATACCGGCAGCGGGTGCCACGCTTCTGGCCCAATCCTGGGCTCTACAGCGAGCCCACCAGCTGGAGCAGCAACCCGCGTCTGTTTCGCCGCCACATCCTCAGCGACATCTGGTTTGTATGGATTGCAGCAATCATTGAACTGGTGGAGGGCATGCGCAACGTTGGCTGGGTGCCCCACCTGCTGACGCTCTGGTGAAATCACCACCAGTCATCCCAGAAAGGGCCGCCAAAATCGTCGTCATAGCCAGGTTCCACGGTCCAGGTAGGAGTGGGGCCACCTGCCTGGGGCGGTTTCGGCGGGCCGGAGAGAGTTTCGGCGTTGATGCCGGGAATCGGCACCACCCCACAGGGGCACTGACACAGACCATCTGGGCCGATCACGCCCTGGCTGGGTTGCTCACAGCTGCAGGGGCAGGGCTGGGCAAGCGCGGCAGGGGTAAGCCACAAAGGCAGCAGTAAAGATGGCAGTAAAAACAGGGAAAGCCGGGGAAGAAACATCAAAGTGAGGGGATAAACAGAGTGCTGAAAAGGTCTTAGGGCAAGACAGAAGTGCTTACCGCTAATTAAGCCGCCGGTTGGGCCATCACCTCCTCGTAGCCAGCGCGGCGCTGGGAGTCGAGGTGTTCGAGATGTTTGCGTTCGTTGTAATAGAGCTCCTGAAAGCGCAGGGCGTCGCTGTTGAGTTCGCTGAAGAGGGCCTCGATGCGCGATTCCATATCGCTAAGCGGTGCCAGGCCTGAGGCCGTGGCCCGGGCCTCCTCCCTTTCCTGCTCCAGAAGCCGGGCAATACAACGCTCCAGGGTCTCAAGACGCTGACTGCTCCAGGCATCGAGCAGATGCCGGCAGCGTTTGACACTCTTCTGGCGCTCCAGAGATGCCGTGGCACCGCGCAGCTGAAGCAGGGGCTGGCTGAAAGCCATGCGCTGCAGCTCATTAGGCTCAAGCAAGGGCGTCAGCCTGGAGAGCAGGGCGCTCTGCTCCACCACCAGCTGATCGCCCAGCAACCGAGGCAAATCAAGATCGGCGAGGTCTGAGCCGGGGTCGTGGCCGCGGTTGATCGCCTCGAGCCGGCCCACACCGAGGTTGACCTCCTCTAGGCCGCTAATCGCAGCCCAAAGCAGGCGGTGGTGCTTCAGGGCGAAATCGTCGAGTTCGCGCTGCCGCAACTCCACCCGGATTGCACTGCGGTAGCTGGGGCAGTGCAGATACATCCGCAACACCTCCGCTTCAGCCCGCTCCCGCAGCCCAGCCTCACCCGGCAACTCCCACTTCTGGGAACGTCCATGCCAGCGCTGGCCTTTGACCTGCTGACGCAGATCGTCTTCCAGCTGGATCGCCAGCCGGGCCTGACCACCGCTGAGGCGCTCGGCCACCCGCTGCAAGTAGTGGCTGCGCACTGCGCTCTGGGGCAGCTTGCCAAGCAGGGCAACAAGGGCAGTCACCGCAAGCTGGAACTGGTCGGGACGGGCTAGATCTCGACCCTCGAGCACCTGCTCGATCTGCCAATCGAGCCAGAGCGGCGCCTGATCAAGCAGGGCCCGGTAATCGCCGGCACCCTGACTCTTGAGGAACTCATCGGGATCCTTGCCGGAGGGCAGTTGCAGCACCCGCAGCTCCAGCTGGCCCTGCAAAGCCAGCTGCTCCACTTCGCCGATGGCCCGTTGGGCAGCGCGCACACCGGCGCCATCGCTATCGAAGTTGAGCACCATCCGCCGCCCCTCGCAGCAGCGGCATAGCTGGGTGATCTGCTGGCTACTTAGGGCAGTGCCAAGGGACGCCACCGCATTGGTGATACCGGCGGCGTGCAGAGCGATTACGTCGAAGTAGCCCTCCACCACCACGGCTCGGTCGTCCTTGCGGATCGCGGCCGCGGCTTTGTCGAGACCAAAGAGATGCTTGCCCTTCTCGAACACCTCAGTCTCCGGAGAGTTGAGGTACTTGGGCTCGCCGCCATCGAGGCTGCGGCCACCGAAACCGATCACCCGCCCCTGGCGGTCCTTGATCGGCACCATTACCCGGCCGCGAAAGCGGTCGTAGAAACCACGACCGTCCTGGGAACTGGCGCCCTTGCGTGGCACCACCAGGCCTGCTTCCTCCAGCAGCTCCGGCCCCAGCCCCTCAACCTGCTGCAGGTGGCTTAGCAGGCCATCCCAACGGTCGGGAGCAAAGCCGAGCTCGAAGGCCTCCAGGGTGGCTTCATTCAGGCCGCGACTTTCGCGTAGATAAGTGAGAGCGGCGGCTCCCTCAGGGGCTCGCAATTGGCTGCGGAACCAACCAGCCGCCAGGCTGAGTACCCGGTGCAGCTGTTCGCGGCGCGAGAGCTGCTTGCGCAGCCGCTCCTGCTGGGGGCCATCGAGGGTCTCGATCGGCAGCTGGTATTTGCGCGCCAGCTCCAGCACCACATCGCTGAAGCTCTGGCGCTGGTGCTCCATCAAAAACTTGATGGCATTGCCGCCGGCACCACAGGAGAAGCAGTAGTAGAACTGCTTTGCCGGGGACACCGTCATCGACGGTGATGTGTCGTCGTGGAAGGGACAGATGCCTACGTACTCACGCCCCTTCTTTTTGAGCACTACGTGCTCACCAACCACATCAACGATGTCAGCCCGCTCCTTGACGGCCTCAATCGTGCGGGGGTGGAGACGCGGCAGGCTCAAGGAAGGGGCTATTTGCGGTGGGCGCTGAAGCGAAGCCTGATTCTGACCAGGGAAGGCAAGCCATGCTCGGCATGGTTGCCAGTGCCCTGAGCTTTTCGCTGATGGGCGTCTGCGTCAAGCAGGTGGGAGGACGCATTCCCGTTGCCGAGGTGGTGTTCGCCCGGGCGATTGTGAGCGTGGCCTTGAGCTGGTGGCTGTTGCACCGAGCCGGGATTCCAGCTTGGGGCAAAAGGCGCTGGCTACTGATCTGGCGCGGAGCGATCGGTACGGCCGCCCTGGTGTGTGTTTATGCCGCCCTAGCGGCCTTGCCCTTGGCTGCGGCCACGGTGCTGCAGTACCTCTACCCGCCGTTCACGGCCCTGCTGGCCTGGCTGATGCTCGGTGAGCCAATCGGCAAGCGGGTGCTGGCGGCCATGGCCCTGGGCTGGCTCGGGGTGTTGCTCGTTGCCCAACCGGCCGGCCTGCTGCAGGGTGGCGCGACCCTGGCGCTTGTTCCCGTACTCATCGCCGTTGCCGGTGCCCTGTTCACCGCATTTGCCTACGTAAGCGTGCGCTCCCTCGGCACGAGCGAGCACCCGCTGGTGATCGTTTTTTACTTCCCCTTGGTGGCCCTGCCCTTGAGCTTGCCGCTGGTGGCCCTCAATCCCGTGCTTCCCACCCCAGCGGAGCTGCTTTGGCTGGTCGGGGTTGGGGTCTTCACCCAGCTTGGTCAGGTGTATTTGACCCGCAGCCTCACTGCCCTGCCGGCGGCGCGAGCAACGGCGATCAGCTACGTGCAAGTGCTGTTTGCCGGTGGCTGGGGCTGGTTGCTATTTGGTGAGTCAATCGACAGCTGGACCATCGCCGGGGCTGGCCTCGTTCTGGCAGCCACCCTGGTGAGCCTTAGCCACAGTCGGCAACAGAAGCGGTCTTAGCCTCGGCATGGGCGAGAACCCGGCGGCAAAACTCCACCAGCTCCTCCGGCGTCATGTCGTGTTTGGCGTCATTGGTTCGCCAGGCGCAGATAACGAAATTTGGCTCGGGAAGATTGGAATGGTGATCGATTGTGGGAAGTAGGGCGTACAGCTTCTTGTGTGCGCCGCTTCCAGCTTCAGCTTCCCGGTTGTCGTAGGTGCCAATCAGATGCCAGTCGAGCTGCTCGCCGGTCCAGTGGTCCAGGCCGCCCGATGCAACCACGGCGTTGTGAATGGCGATGCGGTATTCCTGCACATTGCTGCTGCCGCCACGTTTCTGATCTCGCTTGCACAGGGTGACCGCCTTGCGCTGCACCCAACCGGGGTAGATGCGGGCGGCTGTCTCAGGCAGCCAGGCAGGTGGGCTCGTATCCATCATTTAAGTGTTGCTGATCAGCCCCTTGGCTTGAGTGGTAAGGGGTCGGTGATCCAGGTCTGCTGCCCGTCAGCGCCGGTAGATGGGGCAGGGCCCACGGGGCGGGCCAAACGCCAGCTTTGGCCGCGCTCGCCCCGCTGCAGATAGAGCTCAAAGGGACTGTCCACCCGGATCGGATCGCCAGCGAGGCGCCAGTCGAACTGGCCCTCCAGCCGCAGCCCCTTGGCCTCAGCGATCCCGATCGGCTGCTGCTGAGCCACCCGCACCCGACTCACCTCCGGCATGCCGCCGGCATCTAGGGCCAGGGCATCAGCGATGGCGCCCTGGGTGAGCTGAATCTGCAACTCCAGGGCCTGCAATAACACCGATCGCGGCGGCTGAGCGGAAGCACTGCAACCAGTGAGCACTATGCAAACCATCAACAGCAATGGCAGCAACCAGGCGCTCAACCGGGGAAGCGGCAGGGGCTGGGCACGGCTGAACACGGCGGGCACGATGGGGAACCTATTACTGACTCCATGATCGGCTGGCTGCAAGGGCAACTCAACCATCCCTGGCAGCAGGACAAGCGCTATGGCCTGCTGCTGGTGTGTCAGGGGGTGGGTTATGAGGTTCAGGTGAGCCAGCGGCAATGGCAGCAGCTGCCGCAGGAGGGCAGTGCGCTGGGGCTGCACACCCACTTGGCCATCCGCGACGACGCCTGGATTCTCTACGGCTTTGGTGAGCGCCACGAAAGGGATCTGTTTCGGGAATTGGTTGCCGTCAGCGGCGTAGGGCCTCAAATGGGCCTGGGATTACTGGGAGTGATGGATCCCAGGGAGTTGGTGCAAGCCATCGTGCAGACCGATCTGCGGCGGCTCTGCCAGGCACCCGGGGTGGGAAAGCGCACAGCCGAGCGCTTGGCTGTTGAGCTGCGGACCAAATTGCAGCAGCGGTTTCTGGGGCAACTGGAAAACCACGGCGATCCGGATTCGCAGGCGGACGGCCCCCTGCTGCCGGCAGAAGGCCGAGATGAAGTGCAGCTAACCCTGGCTGCCCTGGGCTACGAAGCCCTTGAAATCCATCGCGCCCTGCGCGCGGTAGCCGCCGTCGGCATGGGGGAGTCGGCCGGGGCAGAAGATTGGATCCGAGAGTGCCTGCGCTGGCTATCCCGCCCAATGGATTGAGACGGAATGCCAATGTCCGTCAGAAGGTATGGTGGGAACTTGCACCGTAGGTCCCCAAACCGGGCCCAGCCTGCGTTTTATTCCCCAGCCCATGCCGCTCACCACCACCAAAAAGCAGGAACTGATCAACGGTCACCAGACCCATGGCACAGACACCGGATCGGTGGAAGTCCAGGTGGCCATGCTCAGTGAGCGGGTCAGCCAGCTGACCGGCCATCTGCAGAAAAACAAGCACGATTTTTCTTCGCGCCAAGGCCTGCTCAAGATGATCGGACGCCGTAAGCGCCTGCTTGGTTATCTAAATGGCATCAGCAAGGAGCGCTACAGCGCTTTGATCGCCAAGCTCGGCATCCGGGGCTGATCGAGGCAGCCATGGCCGGAAAGGGAATGCAGGGTCGCGCCCAATCGGGCAAAGGCAACCCAAAACCGCCCCGGCGTTCCGGCCCCAGCCAGCAGGTAATCCCTGATGCGGTTGCCAATCGCATGGCTCGCCGAATTGCAATCGGCACCGGCATTCCCACTGTCATGGGCATGGGCGTATTTGTTGGTAGCTACCTGCTAGTAAGCCGCCAAATTTTTGACGTTCCACCCAGTGCCACCTTGGCGGCATCGGGTGGATGTTTTTTTCTAGGGCTGTTGGGCCTGAGCTTTGGTGTGCTTTCCGCAAGCTGGGAAGAGAAGCCAGGCAGCTTGCTTGGCACCGAGCAGATCGGACTAAACATTTCACGGCTGCGGGAGTCGATGCGGGCGATTCGTCATCGCCGCGACGGCTGAGGCAAGGAGCTGCCGTTGTAGCCGTACGCCATCAATATCCGGTAGCGCCGTGCCTCCATTCCGACTGCTGCAACCTCCAGAGGTGGCAAACTCTCAATGCGACTGAATAATTCAAGCAGTAGTCGTTCATCCGTATGCATGTCAAGCACCGCGAGAGCATCACTGCCTTTAAGTCTTGGCATGTCCTGCCGGGCCCATATGTCGTACTGGTTCATCCGTCGGGTGCCGAAAGCTACGGTAATCACTTGTCCTGCCGGTCGCTGCAGGCCGTGTGCCAGAGCTGAAGCGGTGGTGTAGCGGTCGCTGATCAAGAGGTCGACAGTTGCAAGGCGATCTGTTTCTCGCAGGGTTAAGGTCTCAGTGAGCTCGCGCCACCCGAGCAGCCTGCGGGTGGGCAGCACGTCGACTGGGATCCCGAAACGGAAGCCATAAAATGGAAGTACGGCCAAGGTAAGCATCAGCCCGTTAATGGCGCTGCCCAGGAGCAAGCAACGGCGCATACCGACGGTGGGCTGGAATTGTGGCCAGGCCTCCACCAGCAGCAGAATGGCGATCACGACCAGAGGCAGCGGCCAGTTGGCATAGACCGGCCGCCGCATGGAAACCAGTAAGCAGACCAGCATCAGCAGCACTCCTAGGGCGGCCAGAAGGAGCGGGTAGGGGTCCTGGCGA
>NZ_JAGQDB010000051.1:0-18268 GCF_024346495.1 Cyanobium sp. A1C-AMD
TGCCAGGAGAGCGTTGATGTGGGACTGGTGGCCGTCGCAGCGCTAGCCACTTGGGTGAGGAGGATGATATCGCCGTCGCCGGTATTGTATCCACCTCCAGTGGTGTAGCTCCTGAATGCGAGCACAGTGCGGCCTTGGAAGTTCGTGGCTGCAATGGGCGAGGTGACCTCGTAATTCAGCTGACCACTGATTCCAGAGTAGCTCCCGGTTGTTGAATCAAACGCTGATCCCCAGCTGCCGTTGGAGCCGCTATTGGAAGGATCATTGCTATAGAGATAGCGAAGCATTTGATAATTAGTGTTATAGCTGTCTTGACCGCCTCCATCGTTATTGGTGGGGAAGTATAGCGCTAGGCGTCCATTCTCGGCGATGAGAGTTGGCGAGTAAGCGGTCGACTCGTTGGTCGTGGTGTAGACCTTGTAATTGTTCCAGCTGCTTGAGTCTTGAGGTGAGCCCGAGCAGACAGCAATGTTGACATCTTGATTGATGTCCGTATAGGCGACGTAGAGCTTGCCTTGAAAATAGGTGGCACTCGGCGTGGTGTTATTGCAACTGCTGCCTTGCTGGACTGAGGCCTGCTGCCAGATGCCATTCTCCTGATAGGCCATCCATAGGCCACTGGCCTTACTGGTGCCACTGGTGTCCGCCCCAGAGAAGAACAGATAGGTCTGCCCCTCTGGGCTCACAACCGCGCAGGGTGGTGAATAGGAGTCAGCCGAAGCAGGGTTGGTGGCAGTTCCTGTGGAGGCCTTTGTCATCGATCCCGGCTTGAAGCCGAGAATCGGATCAAACCAGTTCTGCAGCGAGGGCAAATAGTTGGTGGTGGATGTGCCGGCGACGTCGTAGAGCTGAGCCCGGTTGTACGGATTGAGGGGCGTTTTGAGCTGATCCAGTCGGAAGCTGTTGGTGGCCTGATCGATCTCGAACAGGGAGCCATCCACCAGCACCGATTGGAGAGCACTGGGTTGGTCACTGCTCGTCGGGACGTAAGCCGGACCCTGCGGTGCGAGTGAGAGCAGCACATCATCGACGCCATTGCCGTTGACATCGCCAGCGGCACGGATGCTCCAGAGGGTCCAGCTCTGGCTGTTGGCCCCTGTGATGACGGTGGCGGAGGTGGGGTCGAGATAATCCTCGTAGCCGTCGCCATTGAGGTCGCCGAAGCCGGCGGTGCTGATCAGGGCGAGATCACCAAGGGGAATCCCAGCGGTGGGTTGGCCAATGGTGAAGGCCGCGTTGGACTGGAACAGCTGCTGGGCTGTGGCTGTATCGCCCGCCGTGGCGGTGAATGCAGCAGTGGAGGTGGGGAGAGCGGCGCTGTTGGATTGGCTGCGGCCGCTTTGGGAATCTGTGCTGGTGACGGTGAGCTGACCATTGCCACTCAGTGAGGCGACTGGGGTGCTGTTGCTGAGGCCTTGCCAGGGCGCCAGTTGCACGCTCTGCGCGTTGGTGCTGGGGTTGTTGTTGTTGAGTATCTGGCTGCTTGTGGCTGCGCCGCTGATCAGCCGCAGTCCGGTGGCGAGCGTCGGCGAGCTACTGGACGGATTGACGACCACGTTGTTGGCAGCCACCAGCAGATCATCAAAGCCATCGTTATTGAGATCGCCAACAGCGGAGAGAGTGGACTGGGTCTGGGAGCTGCTGAGGCTGGTGCTGGTCGGCAGCTCAGAGACGATGGTGGTGTTGATGGCGTTGTTGTAACCAGTGCCGTTGTTGATCGCGCCCACCAACACCGCATTGCTGTTGGCCGATGCCAGCAGGCTGAAGGAATTATTGGTGCCCGAGCTGGGCAGGCTGCTTCCTGTTGGGGCCTCCAGAGTGGTGAAGGATGACCAGGTGCTGCCAGAGTTGGCGCTTTGCTGAACCACATAAACAAGCTCATCATTGAGCTTGTCGGGATAACCCAAAAGCAGGCCTGCGCTGTTATTGGAAAGGCTCACGCCGCCACGGTTGGCTGTGGTGGGTTGTGCCGTTAACTCAGCAAAGTTCCAGGAGCTGGAACTGCCCGTGGACTGAGTGGAACTGTAGGTGAGATAGAGGGTATCGCTCGGACTCGAAGGTGTACCACCCTGATAGGCGATGTAGGTGGTGTCACTGTTTGAGCCTGATCCCGGTACGGTGGTAACGGCGAGATTGCCTGAGGCTGTCTGATTTCCGCCGCTGTATTGGATCGCCAGGCTGTTACTCCAGCCGCTTCCGCTTGTGGGATTCGAGGTTGCAGTGCGGTAGAGGTCGTTATTGGTACCGACGTAATAGGCGGCCAGTTCATTATTTTCACTCGTTATAGCGATGTATTTACACTCCTGATTATTGACCTGTACTTGGGTCCAGTAATTCGTGGCTGAATCCCCCACCATCACCTCTGTGTCTGTGAGGCTGGCAATGTAGATATCATTATTCGTTCCTACATAGCCCATATAGATGGCGCCATCAAAGGCTGTCAGCGAAGGTGCCTGATAGCTGCCGGCGTATGCGATGTTCGTAGGGGAAGTAGTAGTGTTGCTGTAGCCGTTGAGTACCTGTTGCCAGGAGCTCCAGGTTTGGCCGCCGTCGGTGCTGGAGTTCCAGAAGAGCAGCCCGTCATTGCTGTCTGTCGTGGTGTCATCACCAACTACGGCGGCATAAAGAACCCCGTTCAGTTCGGCAAATGCCGGAGCGCTGGGGGAAAGGCCGCCGTTATCGCCCGTCCATTGCGGCGTGAACGTGCCGATGTTGACCGTGCCGGTTTGCTGGCTGATGCTCCAGCCACTACTGCTGTCCGGAAGCTGAATGGTGGAGTTCAACCAGGTGGTGCTGTCTGGATCGCTGGCGTTGGGTACGGCGTTGATCCAGATCTGATTATCGAGCCCGCCGCTGTCGCGCACATTGGTCAGCAGCAGGTTGCCGTTGACGCTGACGGGTGTGCTGGCCAGAGCCGTGCTGATGCCACTGTTGGCAGCAGTCAGCGTGGTGCTCTGCCATTGCAGATCGGCATTGCTGGTGTTGATGCTGCCATCGGAATTGAACTGAACACCCGGCAAAGGCGCGCCACTGGAGCTGACGAAGTTGAGCCGCTCCAGGGTGATCGAACCGTCGCTGTTGGTGTATGTGAGTGCGAGACCCGTGTCGGTGGTGGTGAGCACCGGAGCGGAACTGATCGCCGGCTCACCGCTGCTGGCCGTGAAGCTGGAGGTGAGCTCCAGGCTGCCGCCACTCTGCGCTCCGGCGTAGACATTGATGGTGCCGTTGTTATTCAGGGCCAGTACGGGCACGCCACCCAGCCAGGAGGCGGAGGGAGCATCCGTGGTAGTAATCGGCACGAAATTGATGCTGCTGTCGCTCTCTGTGCGTTGCAACAGCTGCGTTGGTGTTGCCCAACTACCTTTTGCGTTGCTGCCGTCGGGAGTGGTGGAGTACGAGGAATAAAGATAAGTTATGGATTCATTGTCCAAGACCACTGTGCCGGCTTGCACTCCGCTGACATCATCGGGTGTATTAGCAGCTGCCAGCAAAAGCTCGGTTTCCGATAGCTGCAGGATAGAGACATTATTGCTCAGGTTCGACGATAACTGCTCGTTGTAGACATTTGCCTGGGTCCATGAACCATTCTGATCGTAGATTTGTGCGATCTGCAGGGCGCTGGGCGAGCCGGAATTGCCATAACTGAGATATAAACCATTAATGCCACCAGAAAGCCCTATTCCCGTGGCAATGCCTGGAGAAGCTGCGAGTTTTGACTCCCAATTGTTGCCCTTGTTGGCCATGTTGGCGTTACGGGGTGTAGTAACATAAATATCTCCAGGGTTGCCAATGGTGCCTGCTTGATAGGCAATATAGGTTTGGACAGGAGCCGAAGGTGCGGCATAGGAAGTGAGGGCCAAGGGACCAGAGGCAGTTTGATATTGCAAATCGGCACTATCTGTCCATCCCGTTGAATAACTAGGGCTTGTGGAATAGGTCTTGAGAATCTGGCTGTTACTGGAATCAACATAATAGGCAGCCAGCTGCTGGACATTCTCGACTTGTTCATTAATCAGACTGGCAAATTCAGTATTAGATTGTCCAGGAATTACATACGACTCGCTCCAAGTATTGGAACTAGTACCAGTAAGACTGGTGATGTTGATCTGATTTGAATTGATATAGCTAAGATAAAGTATTCCATCCATCACGGCGAGGGATGGTTGTCCCAATGTCGTTATACTTGAGCCATTCTGCGAAATAGTCTGCCAAGCCGTCCAGTTGGCACCGTTGTCAGTGCTGGAAGTCCACTGGATTGAATTGTTAGCACCTTGGATAGCCATGTAGACAGTGCTGCCTAGCATTGCTAGCGCTGGGCTGGATGGAGAAGAGGCGCTGGCCAAGTTGTTCGACCAGGTAATCGCCGAGGAATCATCAGCTGCCGTCCAAGTAATCCCCAAGGCGTCTCCGCGCTCGATCAGCTGGGGGCTGTAGGAGCTGCTGTAACTAGCGCTGGGATTAGCCGCATTACTTAGCTCGTAAGGGGTACTCCAGGCAGCGGGGTTGTTGCTGGTGGGATCCCAGCTACTGAGGCTTAGAGCTGGTATTGAATCAGTATTAAGGAAAGACAGGTAGAGCTTTTCGTTGTAGAAGGCCAGCGATGGGCCGGTGCTGGTGCTGAAGCCAGCGTTGCTGCTAGTTGTTAGATCAGTCCAGCCGTTCCAGGTATTGCCCCCGTCGGTGCTCTGGGTGAACCAGATGCTGGTGTCGGTGCTGCTGGCGTCTCCCTTGACGGCGACATACAGGGTGTCGCCCACGGCGATCACGCTGGGGGCGGCATCGGTGAGGCCCCCCAAGTAATCTCCGGGCAGGGGCGCCAGCGGCGCACTGGTGCTGGGATCCACTGCCGCGATGAAGCCGAAGCCCGAGCCGAGCGGTAGATCGTTGGAGGAGCGCCCATAGAGGATGCCGGTGCTGCTGCCGGCACCCTGGTTGCCGTCAGCCGCGCTGGTCAGGTTCTGATCGAGGAATAGAACGATGTCGTCCATACCATCGCCGTTGATGTCACCACCGGGGAGAACCTCGGTGCCGTTGGCAATGGTGAAGGAGTAGTAGTTGTAGGGATAATCCGCGAGCACTTCCTGGGTGTTTCCTCCCAGCTCTAGACGCACATTGGTGACGAGAGATCCGGGGCTGATCGAGATGAAATCGCCATAGCCATCACCGTTGAAGTCGCCGACCGAGCGCAGCGAGCCCTGGTTGCTGGTGGCCAGGCCATCAAGCAAGTAGCCGGTGTCGCTGGAGAGCTTGCTCAGCTGGAGACTGGTGATGGCCTCCAGGTAAGGATGCCCCCAGGTGAGGTAAGCGTTTCCATTGGTGCCGGAACCCAGGGGGATGTCGGATAAGCCATCGCCGTTAACATCGCCAGCCCCAAAAGTGCCTTGACCTGTGTAACCAAGGTTGCCAGAGCCAAGCTGGTTAAGGATGGCCGCAGTGAAGCTGGATGAATCGGCAGCACGCTGCATGTTGCCGATGGAGCTGAGAGCCACGTTGCCTGTGGCCTGGTTGGGGATGGTTTGGTTATCGCTACTCTGGGCGTAGCTGATCAGTTGATCACTGCCAAAGACCACATAGCCATTGCCCGAGCCACTGGAGGCGTTGAAGGCCTGGATTAATTGATCTTGGTAGCCATCGTTATTGACATCGCCAAGGTTGACGAGGCCATTGCCGAAGTTGTCGGCGCTTTCCGCCCCATAGAGGGTGAAACCACTGGCCTGGTGGGCCAGGAACTGGTTGTGGCCAAGGTTGATGTTGTTAACCCAGGCCGTGTTGCTCGGTGCGGTGAAATTCTGGGTGAGATCGATCATGTAGACGGCGCCTGAGCCACCGGCCTGGGTAGCACCAACCGAGAGAACTGCTTGATCGTTCTTGTTGGTGTAGTCGCCGAAGCTGAGGCTGGCGCCAAAGCCTGAATCGCCGAGGGTGTTCCAGGCGAGGGGACCGTAGAAGGTGGCGGCTCCATCGCTGGCTTTGGCGACGGCTTTGGCGGTGAGCTGACCGTCGAGTTGGCTGAGATCAAAGGTCTGGATGGCCTGGTTATTAACGTAGGTGGCCTCAGTGATGTCATCGACCTGCAGCATCTGCAGGTTCTGCATGTAGGTGGTGTCAGCTTCTGCGTTGAGCAGGTTGTCGGTGTTGACCCCCTTAACGGTGCTGACGCCCGGCAGAACGTTGAGGCTGCCGGCGGCAACGGTCTGGACCTGACTCACGGTGTAGAGACCGGCCACGGAGCTGTTTTTGGTGTCGTAGGCCTTGGTGATGGCGGTGATGGTGGTGCCGGCCGTCACACCAGGGCCGGTGATCAGATCGCCAACCTGCAGGTTGAGTTCCTCGCCCTTGAGCAGAGCAGTGACAGTGAGAGTTTTGTTGCTGATCGAAGCCTCAATCTGGGCGGGATCGGAGGGCAACTGGATTTTGATCAGAGCACCATTGCCTTCACTCGAGAGGGCCTTCTGGTTGCCATTGGAGGCCTGTTGAACGCTCTGGGTGCCGCCGAAGAGCTGGAAGGCCTGCACGCCGGGAGCCGAGACGGCGAGGGCGCCATAACTGGGGCTCTTGAGATCGGCGTTGACGGCGATGGCGGTGCCGAGCTGACTTCCCCAGAAATTGGTCTGTGGCTCGTTATTGGCACCGATGGTGGTGACGGTGCCGCCGCTGCCGAGGACAGGGTTGGCGACTGGGGTGGCTGTCCCTGTGTTCCAACCGTTGTTGGCTCCGCTGCTGGTGTAGCTGTAGAGAGCACCGATCGGCTGCAGTGAATTCAGCGGCGTGTCGGAGCGTGGATTGAGCTGGCGCAGGTAGTTGGGAGCACCGATCCAGAGGGTCTTTGTTTTGCTGTCGAAGGCGATGGCCGATCCGAAATTGGCCACCGTGGTGAAGTCGAGGTCACTCTGCGGAGGCTCGGGTGTCAGGACGGTGACAGCTCCTGCCGGTGGATTGGAGAGATTGAGAATGGTTTCGGCGCCGGCGTTGTTGAGATTGGTTTTGATCCAGGTGCCGTCAATGATCATCACGCGGCCACCACCATTGGCCTGGGGAGCGGCAATGATCAGATCACTGACGCTATCGCCGTTGACATCGGCGACCAGCATGGTCTGGCCGAAGTTCTGACCCCAGCCTTGTGTGGGATCGGCCTGAATGAGCAAGCCGCCGGTGCTGCTGGGGTTATTGGCGTCGCCGAGCAGGGGCAGGTTGGGCGACTCGGGTGAGAAGTTGCTGTCAGCGAGTGCATTGAGCCAGGTTGTTGGTGCCTGGGCCACGGTGCTGCTGGGGCTGCCGTTGTTGGACTGGCCGGTGTATTGAATCCAGATCCGTCCAGCTGGGTTGCTGACCGCGTTGGTGGAGAAGGGCTGCGCAATGGCCAGCCAGCCATTGCTGTTGTTGCTGCTGTCGATGTAGGAGCCCACCACCTGCGATTGCCCGAAGCTGTTGGCGGGTGCAGAGACGGCAGGACTGTTGGCAGCGGCCGTGGTGGATGCGCTTTTGAGGATGACGCCGCTGTCGATGTACTTGAGCTGCAGGGGAGCCTGCTCAATTACCGCGGCTGTAGCGAGGGCGGTGTTGCGGGTCTGATCCTGAGCAAGATCTGTGGCGAGGCTGGAGCTGGAGAATTGGCTCTCAGCGAGGTTGCCGGCGAAGTTGTTAACCGTGACCGCGGTGGGTGTGGAAACGGTGTAGGTGGTGTTTTGCTCTGCGAATGTGAAGCTGTAAGTGACCTTGTATTCATCTTTGAGTGGATCGGAGCTTGCCGGCAGCTGCTTTTTCGGCACCACCAGACTGATCGCTGGCGTGTTGGTGAGAACGGTGTAGTTGAAGTTGCTGCTGCTGCTCAGCGGTTGTAGGGAGCGAAGGGTCCGATCGCCGATCAGCACTTGATCAGGAGTCAGATTGATAGGGCTTGTTTGATCACCGGTGCGGAGGTTGGTGACAACGAGGCTGACCCCGGTGAGCAGATCGTTGGCCGGGGTGAAGAGCTGGCTGCTCTTGGTGCTGGAGGAGGTGCTGCTGCCTGAGGGCTCTGTTGTGGTGACCTGCCAGCCGGCGGAAGACCAGTTGCTGGTGGGAACCGTGATTACCAACGCATCCTGAAGGGAGCTGCCGCTGGTGTAACTGGGGCTTGTGGGTGCGAGTTGGAGGATCGGGTTGAGGGTGGTGGCCTGGGTCCAGGTGCCGGTGCTGCTGTCGAAGCTGCTGGTGTAGGTGGCCAGAGCAGCGTCGTTGGGATTCACCGTGCGGGCTGCCCAGTGCTTGTTCACCGCACCAGGAATGGCGCCGGGATCGGGCGTCTGTGTCTCGATGCTGTAACCAAGCTCGGCGAGAATGGCTAGGGCATCGCGGGTGCCGGGCGCGGGCCAGGCATTGGATGTGATGGGTTGGAACGCAACGCTGGAGAGGGCCCTGGAATAGATCGCCAGCTGATCGATCGCTCCGCCGTCATTGTTGGCGAGCAGCATCGCCTGATCGTTGAGGTTGATCAGGGGGTAGGGATTGAAGACCTCACTATCACTGGCGACCAGCTGATTGTCGACATAGAGAGAGGCGGTGCCCACATTGGTGGGGAGCTGCGTGACGATGCCGTCGCGGACGTAGGTCTGATAAGTGGGCAGGTAGGAGGCCACGATGTAATGCCATTGGCCATCGCGTAGGTCGGCGTTGAGGGTGTCTGTGGCCTGCGAGGTAATCGCGGAGCCATCGCCGATGTCGAAGACCAGTTGGCCGTCGCCGTTGACGGACACAGCCGTGCCGCGGCTCAGCACGAAGCGCAGGTCATAACCGTCGTAGCTTTCTTGGTCATAGGGGTTAGGAAGAGCGCTATCGCTGGTTGTGGTGATCGTGCCGTTATCACCGACGGAGAAATTGACCTTGGCTTCCCCTGTTTTTTGCTGGAACTCCCAGAGCGCCTCAAACATGGCGGTGAGATTGGCGTTAACGGTTGAGGTGCTGCCAATGCTGATCTGACCCTGTTGGTTAACGGGGATCAGGCCCTGGTTGAGCGTGGCTGAGTTGGTGTCAATCGCAATGCCATTGAGATAGGAATCCGGTTGTTGGGTCGTGGGATTAAGGGCGTTGGCGAATTGCAGTTGCGTTTGAGGAACGCTGGCAATCTTGTCGGGACTGACTTGCTGGTCATTGACCTGTAGATCTGCCGCTGTGAGTTGATAGTTTTCAAGGAATTGATTAACGCCTTCCAGTTCTGCGCCGCTGGCGAGGTTGGCGATCACCAGGGCATTGTTGTAGAGGTTGCTGCCGCTACCACTGCCGTCCTCCGCGGTGGTGTTTGCCCCAGTAGCAACCACACCCCACTGCCAGCCGTAGAGACTGTCACTGCTGACGTTGCTGGGGATCTCTGTGATCAGACCCTGGGCCGCTGCCTGCTCGTAGGTGAGGCGATCGACAAGGAAGCTGGCATTGAGTAGCCAGTTTTGAGGAAGTGTGTGCTCACCAACGGCTTGAACGGAGGGCTGGCCGTAGGCGACGAGACCGGCACCATTGGGATTACTGCCGTCCTCCAGTTTGGCCCAGAACTCGATCGTGTAAGGAGTGCTGGGTACACCGGGAGAGGAGTAGAACGCCGATTCGGAAATCGGCTCGCTGTAGCTCTTGTTGAGGGTGTAGGAGAGAATGCTGCCATTGTCATCCTTGTTGACAGCAACGACCATCGTGCCGCTGCTGAGACCTTCCCCGGCGATCAGATCGCCCACGGCCAGGCTGCCTGCTCCATCGGCCAGCACAAGCGTGTTGCCGTTGATCGAGCCTGTGAAACTGCTCACCGGCAGCTCAGACTCCGCATCAATGGCCTGCATGGTTGTGGATGCAACCGTCTGGTCCTGATCAATCAGATAGGTGCCGAGCCCAGCTGCATCTACCGATTGACTGCCGATGATGGAGGTGTTCGCCTCAAGACCGGCGCCGCTGAGGAGATCGCCCACTGCCAGTTGACCAGTACTGATCGCTGTGACGGTGAGGACATTGCCTGCGATCGAGCCGGTGAAATTTGTGATGCCGCTCGTCTGCGGGAAGCTGTTGAGGGGAATGTTGTTGGCGAGGTGGCGGATCTCACTGAAGGTGGTGCCCAGTCCGGTGGTCAGGACGCCCGTGCCATCGCTGTTCTGCACCGCCGTGGCCTGGGAAGCGCTGAGGGCACCTTGGATGGCGAAAGTCAGGCCAGTGTCTGAGGCGTAGGTGTCGGTGTAGCTGGAATCGACGGAACCGAGATTGATGTCGTTGATTCCGCTCTCGAGTTCGTTGAACTGCAGATAGATCTTGGGTGCATCCTGCAGAACGCTCTGGCGGTAGGGAGTACGAACCTCCTGGCTCCAGGTGATAACGGGCGTTTCGGTGAGGGTCTGATCGGCATTCAGGAATGCCTGTGAGGCCATCGCGATGTCGTTGATGGTGAGCCCGACATCAGTAGTGGAATTCCAGGGAATGGTCTGGATGGTGGAGTTGCCGTCCTCGTCGGTGAACAGATCATTCCACTGCAGGCTTTCCGCATTGGGATTGATCCAGCCGACCTTGATCTTAGCGGGATTTTGCAGTCCGGAATTCAGGTTTTCCGCTGTTCCCTTGATTGCGGCGATTGATGTTTCACTCCAGGCCAAAAGGGTGGCACTGCCTCCCGGCACGTCGGGATTGGGTACAGAGAAAGCCTGGAGGTGGCGGATAATGGCGGGTTCTTCTGGCGTGTAGAGATCGTTGATGTTGGGCGCTCTCCAGCCGGTATCGCCGCCAAAGTTGATGCGGAAGTTGATGCGTTGGTCGCCATAAAGCGCTTCCATGAAGTTCTGGAAGTTGGTCGCGCCGTTTCCTGGCGTGCTGTTGGGGACCACTGGATCGCTGGCTTCCACCCAGGCGACAAAGGTCGTGCCGGCCAAGCTCTTGTCGTCGTCTCCCACGATGCCGATGGCAGTGGGAGAGCTGGCGGCGCTAAAGCTGGGCACAGCGCCATACTTAATGGGGTCTGTGACGCTGTTGTAGAGAGCCTCAGGGGTTACATCCGAGGGCTCCATGGTGGTCTGGGTCACCACCCCATTGCTGTTGGTGGTGGTGGCATTGAGGTAAACAACATTGGCCTGTGGCTTGCCAGCGACGAGGCTGTTGGTGACATAGGTCACGCGGTTCTGCACCGGCCAGGCGGCCATGGCGGCCTCAACCGGCAGCAAATCGGAAATGCCGGAAGCGAGATACACCCCAGCGTTGGGCTGGTTTTCTTGAGCGCTGAATTGTTCATCAGCGACGAAATTGCTGTAGCCCAGTGCCTGGGGCTGTACCGCGTAGCTGGGTGCGGCGGTGCCGGTGGGCAGGCTTGCCACCACAGCGTCCGGCAGGCCCAACTGGATTTTGTAGCTGGTGGAGGCGCTCTGCTTGGCGAACAGCAGTGGTTGATCAAGGGTCACCTTGCTGATGGTGCCGGCATTGAGGGTGACGGTGGCGGTGACCGGGTTGGCTGGCTCAGCGCCGCTGGCTCCTGGATTGAGCAGCGTGAGGGGCGTAAAGGGCGTGGTGGGACTGCTGCTGGAGAACAGTTGAACGGCAACGCTGCTGTAGGTGTAGGTGCTGTTATCGGTGGATGCCGGAGGTGTGACCTGATTGCTGATGGGGTCGTAGAGGGGATAGATCACCCCATCGCTGGAACTCACCTCGGGAACATTGACAGTGGCAACACGCTCAATCAGCTGCTTCTGGATCGGCGCACCGGAGCGCGAGGAGTCCAAGGTGAGGAGCGGGGTGGTGCTCATCAGGACGCTGAGGGAATTGCTGCCGGGGGCTGGGGGTGTGGCGATACCTGTGGAGAACACATCCAGCATCAGGGCATAGACACCACTGTTGAATGACGTTTCGGGAAGATCGATGTAGCTGCCCTGGCCGACGATCTGGAAGGAAGCCGCAACAATCTGACCGTTACTGCCGACGTTGAAATTGACGCGAGCGGCTGATTGTTTGGTGCCGTCTGCGGTGATGCCAAAAACGGGGATATCGGTGTACTGGCCTGGATTGAGGCCCGAGCCAGCGTTGTAGAGCGTGAGGGCAAAGGTGCCGCTCAGGCTGCCGTTGGCTGGGTTGATGGTGTTGACCTGGCCGGCTTGGTTTGCCATGAGGGTGACCAGGGTCAGGTTGTTGGTCTGCCCTCCCAGTAGCGATACGTTGGACTTGCTGTTGGTTTGACCTGTAGGGATATCGGCAAGATAGGAACTACTGCCGGACTGGGGTGTGTAAGCGAAGGGATAGTTGTTGCCGGATGGATAGGTGACGTAGGCACCGTTCTTTGTAACGACGGCGTTGGTGTTGACGCTAGATTCACCGAGTTGTGCCTGGGTATTGCTGTCGCTATTGCCGTTCTGGCTGAGTTCGGTGTTGGAGTGCTCTCCCAGTTCCTTGGTGAGCATGTAGCTCAGCAGGGGGATGGAGCCGCCCATGGGCAGGGCGACGCCCAAGTTAACGAAGAAGGTATCTTCTCCTGTGCCTTTTTCTGCGCCGGCAAAGAAGCGGTCGTAGCGGTTGGCCAAGTTGGCCTGAAAGCCGATCACCGATTTCCAGAGATAGCGAAATGTAAGCCTGATATCCACCTCAAAGCCATAGGAGCGGGTGAGATTAGAATCAAGCAGAGTATTGGTACCTGCGATATAAGCCGCTAGCGAGCTGGCGGGGCCAAAGGCGGCAAGACCTGAGCCCACTGCAGCATTCAGATAGAGAGCTCTTTTCCTGGCTGTGAGTGATACAGCGTGTGTCGATAAGTCATTTGTTACTATGTCTGAATGTGAAGCATCACTCGCTAGTCCCCCACCGTCGATCCCGATCCCGAAGCCTGCTGCCATTGCTGCATTTTTTTGAATGTCTGCAAACATCCCCGCGCCGTAGGCAATATCTCCCAGCCAGCCAGGAAGATTCTCGCCTTCTTTTGCGCTGAGGATCTGTTGCAGTAATACCCCCGTTCCTGCCTGGGCATTGAGGGAAATGCTGCCCCCTGTTTGGCTCATCTTGACGGTGATGAAGTCAGCGTCAAAGCCGCCTGATTCTTGGGCAGTTAGGCTGGTCAGATCCTGGGGGCCGCGTCCCTGGAATTGATAGGCGGTTCTCAGGGTGAGCCCACCTCCGAGGGAGGTGCCATGTTGGATGGGAATCCATGCAGTTCTGACATTTTCTTCGTTAATAGCCAGTTCAATTTTCCCTTTGGCCTGAAGTCCCAGCTTGTTGGCATTTCCATATTCGTAGCCCCCTTTGAATACGCTGAGTACCATTGGGCCGCCATTGCCGATGTTGGCCAGGCCAAAGGTCCCCTTGATCATCGGGTGGCCGTGCGCTTCGAACCCGCCGCCAACTGAGGTTTTCCAGCCGAGGATATTGGTGTCGAGCATCGTGCTGGCCAAGGCATCGCTACCCAGGCCTGAGCCAAGCTCGATGTCATCGGCGAATTTTGTCAGCGGTGGGTTAAGCATGCTATTCGCATACTTTCTTGTGTCTTTGGCGAACGAAAGCTCTTCTCCGGCTCCGTCAAATACGTCATTCACCGCTGGCAAGTCGTCTTCGCCAACATCCAAGATTGCTTCGCTGCTTAGGGAGGAAAAATCTGGATCAATCGGATTTTCTTCTTGCGCCCTAGCCTGTTCATAGAATTCTTTGCTTGCTTTCAAGTGGGGTAGAACCCAGCGCAGCAGGTTCTGCCCGAACAGCGCTCCGGTGCTGAGGGTGGCCTGGCTACGGCCGTTGTTGTAATTGGTCTGTTTTCCGGCCCAGGGGGTGCTCTTCCCGCCATCGCTACTGTCCGGGGAGGAGCTGAGTTGGACGCTGCTGCTTTGCATCAGCGGTTCGGACTGCAGCATCAAGCTGCTCTGTTGCAGCGCGTTGCTGGAGGGCGCGGGGTTGAACACCAGGTTCTGCCGCGATAGCTGGGTGTTGCCAGAGAATGGGGACGGGCTGGGCGCGGTGGGCGCGATCGCACGCAGCGGTGTGAGCGGTTCTGAGCTACTGCCGCTGGTGAGGTCGTTGAGCGTCAGCGCGCCGGTGCTGGGATCGGATTGGATCTCGAACTGTGTTGCATACAGGTCGCTGTCCGCTCGATCTGCGCTGGCGGCCAGCTTCAGTTCAGCCTCCAGCTGCCCCGCGGGCGTGGCAGCCAGCTTGTCGAGCACAGCATCCACAGGTGCGTCCGCTTCCTGCTTCTGCACCACCAGTGAGAAGCCGTTGCCGTTGCCCTGCTCAACCAATGCGAAGGCTTGATCCTCCACCTGGTCGTCAGTGAGTGGTACCGGTGCCGACCAGTCGATCCGGCCGTCGCTCCCCCAGACACCCAAACTGCCGAAGACCTCGGCGCCGTTGCCCTTGCCCACCTGGTAAGCAAGCACGATGCCCGGCTGGCTGCTGGCTGTGCCGTTGGTGCTTTCGGTGGGCCAGAGGTTGCTCACATAGAGCGCCTGCAGCTTGTCGCCCCCTAAGGCACCCGGCACTTCCGAGCCCTGGTCCCAGCGCTGGGCTTCCGCATTCCATTGGCACTGCCAGATCGCGCCGTTGTCCGCCAGGAAGGCGTGGGCGGTGCCGTTGGCATCGTTGATCACCTGGATGCTGCTGGCGTAAGGCATAGCGGTGGGGGATGGTGCGGTTAGGGAGGGTTCGCAACGTAGGCGCGGCGGCCTGCTGCATATATGAAGTCAATATGGTCTTTTTTGTCGTTGCTTGGTACCCACCAAATGGGGGGGTTCCACTTCTGGCTGCTCAAGGCTCTGATGGGAGCCTCAATCCTGGTTGAAACGCCGAGCCATCCAGCTCTGGAAAAGCCCTGCCTAGGGGATGCGTTCCTCCTGCTGGCTGGTTTCTGGGTCGTTCCGGGTATTGCTGAGCCGCAGCCGCCTGGCCAGGAGCAGCAGCACCGCTGCGCTGGCAGCCACAGCCACCCAGCGTGCCGTCAACGACAGAGGGCTGAGGTTGCCCCGCATGGATTCAGCCCCAGTGGCCCCTGCCAGCACCATCAGGGCAAAGCGTGGGATCAGGGCCAACGAGGCCAGGGCATAGGGCTGCAGACGGGTGGGCCCCAGGGCACAGCCGGCATTCACCAAATTCATCGGGATCAGCGCCAGCCGCAGCAGCAGCAGAAACTTCAGCCCTATCCGCTAACGACCATGCTGCGAATCCACTCTGAGAGTGGCGATCGAGCCCACCAGGAGTGGTGGCTCGGCATTCATTGCCGAGGTGACGCTCTACTCCGCTGCCTTGGGTGTGGCGATCGCACAGGCCTGCTACTCCACGGGCGAAAAGCATGAGCATGCAGCGCTCCAACAGCTTCTCTGCCAGCTGGATCTTGATGGTGTGCTGACCTGCTCGGATGCACTTCATACGCAGAAGCCGTTTTTCAACAGCTCACGGAGCAGGGGGCAACTTCCTGCTGACGGTGTAGCCGAAGGCATCTCCGAAGGTGTAAGCGAACCAGCGCAGCTTCTACCGCCAGATCGCTAACCAACTGCTCGGGAAGCGGCCATGGCGATTAGCCACCCGGGAGCGAGCTCTAGCTAAAACATTGAATTAGCCCTGGGTTATGACGGGCTTAGAGCTGAAGTGCAGCCTCCGCGGCAGGTAGCTGCCGCCGCAGAAGCCGCAAGCTGCGCCTCAGCGCAGCTATGTCGTTGGTTGAGTTTGCGATCAGGCGAGGGGATCAGTCGGTTGAATCACAAAGGTTAAGCCGTTGCGGGAAAGTTTATCAATATCTGCATCGAGAAGGGTTGCGACGGTCCGATTATTGTAGGTAAAGCGAATATCGTCGCCGTACTGTACGAACGAGAGCTTGCCATTGAGAATGGCACGATTTTGGAAGCTACTTAGGTTGAGCACATCTCCTTCCGAAAAGTCGGTGATGGTGATTTCAGAGCGCTTAGAGTTGATGTAGAAGAGATCATCGCCGGCGCCACCGGAAGCGGTAATTTCAGCCGCGCCGCGCTTGACATATATGAGGTCAATCGCGTCAGATCCGTTGAAGCTCTGGAGCTGCCCAGGGCCGATGAACTCTACGTTCATATAGGTATCGGCAGCGGAGTTTTTAGAGATAGTACGGATATTTGCACCGGTGAGCTGATCGACGTTGATAAAGGAGCTGATGGCTTGAAAATCATTGGATTCAAGCTTCTTGTAGTTGATGGTGGCTGCATTCAAGGTGGCTGCAGAATCAGGTGATTGGGCGACGGACTCGAAGTCAACGCTTGACCAGTCAATCTTGCGTATTTGCTTCTTACTGAGTGTGCTGAAGTCAGCCAGTCCACTGTTGACAAGGTTGTAGTCGATCGTGCTGCTAGTGGAGAGGGGGGGGCTCAGGGATGGTTTCTGGCCGAGTTCGATTAGGTCGAGAGCTGTGTCATTGCTGCTCCGGAGGCTGAGGTATGCCTCACTTGGACGCGGATGAAGGTTGAACTTCAAATTGACGGCAACTTGACCGTTGTCGAGGATGTCCTGATCGAAGCCGATTAGAGCGTTGTTTGAGCTGGTCGGTTCTGTTGTGGCATCGCTGATGGAGGGCTGGACCACGGCGATGGTGCTTGTGGCATCGGCGGTGCTGCGGCGAGCGATGCTGAGCTTGAGCGCATCGGCACTGCCGTCATTGGTGTCGGCTCGGAACTCAAGGGAGGCGGTGCCGCCGTTGGGATCGGGGCTGAGGGAGAAGCCGGAGAGCACAGGTGGTAGGCCGGCGTCGCCCTCGGCCGACGTTGCAGAATCGATCAGTAGATGGAGCGGTACCAGTCGATCGCTGTAGGGAATCTCTTCCACCTGCAGCGAGAGGGTGCCGTTGCGCAACTGCGAGAAGGCCTCGCCGTTGATGGGAACGGTGATATCGAAGCTGGATTGGCCCTTGGCCAAAACGGCCACACCAGCAATGGCTGTGTAGTGCCGGCCAGGTTCAGCGGAGCTGTTGGCGGACGAGATGGCGTAGAGCAGGGCCCGCGGTTTTGAGGTGTCGGAGCTGCTGACGGAGAAGCGCGCCTCAGCGTCGGAGGAGTTGGTGCGGTAGCTGGTGAGGATCAGTCCGGAGCCAAAGGGCACGGTCTGGAGCACAGCTGAGGTGGTGGGGATGGGAGTGGATGTAGTCGGCGGGAAGCTGGTGGTGGTGACAAATGTCTCGCCACTGAACTCGTCGCTGAACTCGCTGGTTGGATCCGGTGCTTCCAGCAGTGCCGTGGATGCAGCCCTGAGGCTGGTGCTGCTGGCGTCTGTGGTGCTGACGTTGGTGCTGAGCCAGTTTGCGTTGGTGGCACCGTCTGGATTGAGCACGTAAACCAGGGCAGGGCTGTCACTGGTGGATGAGGCCTGCTCACCGCTGGCGTAGGCGCTCCAAAGGACACCGCCGTAATTGGTGTCAAAGGTGCTGTTGCGCTGGAACTCACTACTGAGGGCGATGAGATCGCTGTTATCAGGGGTGAGGAAGAGGATGCGATCGGGGTTGATCGCGTTGACAGCTGCCGCATCAAAGCTGAGGGTGTTGCTGCCGTAGTCGGCAGAGTTGATCAGTTCGATGCCTTGGAGTTTGGTGCCAGCGAAGTAGTCGGGCTTGGTTACATTGAGATAGAAGTTGTAATCCTGCCCAGCCAGCCCCTGGAGCAGCAGCTTGTCGAAACCACTGCCGGCATCGATGCGGAAAAAGGCGTTGTCTGTGATCGAGATCTGATCGTCGCCGGAGCCGGTGTAGATCACATCAGCACCACCATTGCTCTGCACTTGATCTGATCCGCCGAGGGTGTAGATCACATCAGCCAGTGGCGTGCCGATCATGGTGTCGTCGCCAGGTGTTCCCACCTGAGAAGCGATATTGAGGTAATCACCACCAAAAAGGACGTATTGGTTGTTGACAGACTCGGCGGGATCAGACGGATCGGAAAGCAGAATATCCGTGAAGCCATCGCCGTTGACGTCGATGTTTCCATCGATGGAGTAGCCGGCAATAGATTGCTGGCTGGCGCCACCAATGGTGAGGGTGAGATTGGCGATCTGAACCTCACCATTGGTATCGGTCCAGGTGCCCATCAGCTGCCCGTTCAGCATGAACGGGTTAACAGTGGCTGTGTTGTAGTTGCTGGCGTTTGAGGTTGACTGGGCGGCCTGATTGCTGTTGTACAGGTCAGGACCAAGTGCCTGACTGCTGGACATGCTCCATGTGCCGTCCGCTTGCCCCGCTGTGTTCAGGCTTGGCGCCAGTGTGTAGATCTCAGAACTGGGACTATTGCTACCAAAGTTCGGGGATGATGTCAGATAGAGCAGGGCCTGATCTGTAGTGAGGCCGACGCCGTTGACATTA